>NZ_FODY01000016.1 GCF_900110485.1 Propionispora vibrioides
ATGAGGTCATGGCGCGAGCGGATGAGCGCTTAGCTCAAAACATGGCATTGTACAAGCAACGACAAAGGATCGTAGAACATCCATTTGGCACCATCAAGCGTACTTTCGGCTATACTCACTTTTTACTACGGGGAATTGAAAATGTGAAAGGCGAAGCGGTTATGCATTGTTTAATGTATAACCTAAAACGCGTGATCAATTTGCTGGGAACCAATAAATTAATCGAAGCGATTAGAAAAAGAACGGTACTTTCCTATAGCCGGATTGCCGCTCTTTTTGTGGCAATCCCATTTAGGAGCTTATCCGTGAGATAAAAGAGGAGATTTTCGCACAGTCTGACGTCCCTGTCTGTCTCCATTTACCAGACTGTAACGCAATGATATTTTCCACAGAATTTATTTCTTCCGCTGCCAAACCTGCTCTACTCGCATTCTGTTGTGCTTGTTCTACTATGTGGTGCCATTGATTACCCTCGCCAGGCGAACCAAGAAAACTCTTAAATTCTTTGAACGTTTTAAAGCCACCACCGCCAACAGAACCGACAACCATTTCCATGCAATCATTTCGAAGTTGTTTTTGACTTTCGATTTCTGCCGCTAATTTACTTGCATTCGGGACAGGGGGACGGTGGAATCGTCCTAATTCAAATCATTCCTGTGATAAGACAATACCACCGTCCCCCTGTCTCTCCCTTAGTGGCTTTATTAGTCCCATTTTTTGAAAGACACAGGGACGGTGGTGTTGTCTTATTTCACTCTTTCAATAATTCCTTTGCTAATCCCAGTGATTCGAGATATTTGTCGGATAGAAATTCCCTCTTTGCGTAATTCTTTAATACATAAATCTCGACTAGTCTCTTCTATATCTTTTATATCCCAAGCGTTCATTCCGCAAATTTCTTTTACCTTTTCCAGGGCTTCCCTATCCGTCATTCTGAAGCTTTTCTCTCCTATATCTAACACATTTACCTGCTTTTCTTCTTTATGCAATTCTATAAATTGTTCCTTCGTTATCATCCCTAAGATAAATGTGGCATTAATCAGAACACTTCTTTTCAGGTATTCTTCGTAACTACTCCATTTATACTCTGCTGCCGTTTTACTTAGGCCTGCTTTTACTGGATTGTTATGTATATAGCTCAACACAGTTATTAAATAGCCTTCATCATCAATTGGCTCACTTTTGAATCGATCTTGAAATAAATGGCCTATCCTCTTATATTTTTGATTGAAATAATACACATATCTTGAGCCTATTCTCTTGAATACTTGTTCTAAGCTTTCCTTTCCTTCTTTCATGAGAAGATGAATATGATTTCCTAAAAAGCAATACCCGTATAGTTCATACCCACATATTTCTTTGCATTGCTCTAAAATTTCTTTCATTTTTTGGTTATCTTCTTCATCTACTGCAATTAGTTGCCTATTAATTCCTCTAATCATTATATGATATATGTTACTCTCACTTTTAACTCTCGCACTCCGCACCAAATCTATTCACCTCTATTTTAGCTTAACACTTTATCTGCTTTTTGCCAAGACATTACCACCGTCCCCCTGTCCTCATCCTCATGCAACCATAATTGCATGTGCAATAGATGCTAAAATGCACCCTTTCCACAGTTGCTCTTTTGTCCACTTTAACTCATATAATTTATTATTCATTCTCTAACGCCTTCCTTATCAGATTTCTCTCTAAGCATTAGATGATATATTCCTTCTCACTCTGCTTGTCTTAGCATTCTATCACCTCAAATTTACTATACCATTTCTTCATAATTGGGACAAGGAACCTGTCCCCTCGTACCTCAAAAAGGACCGTCTCCAAGAGTTACTTCTCTTCAAGAAAACAGGTCAGCCTATAGTCGGCTGACCCTAAAAGTACGTACACAATTACGGATATTCATTTGCATTTTTTAATTCTTCAATTCTTTTTTGAGCTTTTACTTGAAGTCGTTCATAGGCTTCTTTTTCTTCCTTAGTTAGTTCATCTACTGACGTTAATAATTTTAGCTCTTTTTGGCTATACCGACTCAAATCCTCATCAGTAACTCTTTTTCTTTCTCCTAACAAATTTTCATTCCTAATCAATTTGATCTGAAATGGCTCTGCATAAATAACAAAGAAACCTGTACTCCCATAGGAATAAAAGACATCATCTCTATAAGTGAAGAAAAATCCATCATACCCCTCATACGCGTAAACGTTATGGTCTATAACCCTTTTTACACGCCCTGTCAAATGCTTTTCTTTAAGTTCGGCTTGATCTTCGGGGCTACTATCGCATAATATCCATCTGGGGGATACATCCTTAATTACAACTATATACGTTCTAAGCTCCTTACCAAAAGTATACTGTACATTATCTATCCAAAAAGGAGCATGAGGAAGCCCACGATAAAAGAATACAACAACAGATACTATATGGTAACAAATAAACAAGGCAATTATACTTATAGACCATTTCTTCAACTTTGATTTATTTCTCAACTATTCAGCCCCCCGCTATCATTCCTTGTATATCTGCCGTCCAGGTAAATGGTTGTAAAGCTCCTGTATTTTGATATGCCACAGCCCCATTGTTTATTAAAGTTAGCACTCCAGCCTTAAAGATTTCTTTGAGCCCTTGGTTTTTAACACTCTCTATTTTCTCCACATAATTATGGTATTCAAAATTATACGCATCCCCTGCCTGCCCATAAAAGCTAATATTATTATTTTCATCACGTGTAATTTGTATAGCAACTTTTAAATTACCATACGCAAGCTTTTGATCAAGACTTGGGGCATTCTTATTCTCATCTTCCTGATTATAATCAATCGACGCGTATACATATTTAGTCTGCCCAGGGCTTAAGTCCGCTGCAGCCTTCTTTATCCCATTTTTAAGGATAGCAGAATTAGTCAAGTCCGCCGAAACACTTTCTCCAAAACCAAAATGCATAGCTTCCCCATTACCGTATAATGCATGATTTAAAAGCATTGAGGCAATTTTAGTATCCATGGCATATTCAGTTCCATACGCTCCTGCAGCAGCAACGGCTTTATCATCCACATACAGCCAACTAGCTAAGTCTTGATACTCACGCATAAAATCTGTTGCTCCTGTTTTACTTTCTTCCAACTCAGCTTGCATTTTCTCATACATTTCAATTTGGGCATCTGAAAGTTGCCTTTTTTCTACAATCCCACTTAACTCGTTATTCTTCGTTCCGCTTGCACCAGTAGATGCACCAGATTGTCCATTTCCACCTATCGTTTTTGCTGCCGCAGTTCCCACTAAAACACTTGCCCATTGGTGAAGATCTGGCTCTGTGATTTTTGAAAGTTCTTTCTGTACTGCTTCATTTACTCCTGCTCCTGCTGCACCTGATGCAAAGCTATTTCCACCCAAATCAGACATAATTCCACCAACCAATGCGTGAAGAGCAGTCTTATTAGACCCTCCTGTATCCCAGGAATCTACTTTAGCTTGTAATGCGGCTAGTTGTTCTGGAGTAGAATTTGCATCTGCTTGGGCTTTATTTAATTCATTTTGAGCAGCTTCCTTAGCTCTATCAGAAATTTTATGAACTTCCTCATAAGCTAATTCTCCAAATAGCTTTGATAATTCTTGTTTTTCCTGGACACTCTTTTTATCAAAAATTTTACCTAGCGTATTAACTACATTCGTAGTATCACGATTTAGACTGGAAATATCTTGATTTGGGTTACTCCTAACATCCACTGTTCCTGATGCTATAGCCGATTTAGTCGTACTGTTTGCACTGCCTTTAGCTGGAACTCCAATATCAGGAGTCAATCCTTGGTTTTTATAATTAGGATCATCTTTACTGTATTTTCTGGTATCCAGGTTCACCCCCACGCTGCTGGCGCTGTAATCGGCATGATTCTCAATATCCGAATAGGTCAACGTGTCGGTAGAGAGCTTATTCTTATCCGGTGTAGCCTCGCTGCTGATAACCGCACCCTTTAGGTCCGTATTCTGGCCAACCTGGATGTCGAAGCCGCCTTCGCCGGCGTAGATGCCGGTTTGCTCGGTGACGCTTTGGTACTCGGAGTTGATTTTTCCTTTGCTGGCCGAGCCGATGCCGCTTACGCCGCCGGCACCGAAGTTGATGGTGGCTCCTGCTGATTTGTTGGTTTCTTTGTAATTATCCTCATCCTGCAGACTTTCCAGATTCAGGTCGCCATCCGCTTTGACATTGACTGTTTTTCCCTTGACCTGCGCTCCTTTGAGATTGGTATCCTCACCCGATTCGATGGTCACTGTATCGGTGGCAGTAATCTGCGTGTTGGTATGGGTTAACGTATTGCCATTTTCGTTGCCCTTGCTCTTATTTCCTCCCAGGAAGAAGCCGGGTGCCTGCCCTTGACTTAAGCTGACTCCGATGCTGGCCGATTTACCGCTGTTGGTAGTTTCGCTCTGGGTCGTATTATCCGCCGCTATCAGGTTTACATCATTGGCGGCTTTCAGGTGAATATTTTTGCCATCCACAGTGGAGCCGATGATATTCAGGTCGCCGCCATCAATGACTTGTCCGTCTTTGTCCTTCACTCCCGTAGCAGTGATGTTGACATCGCCGCCGGCCGTTACCTGGCTCGGCGCGGCAGTCACTGCTTCGGCGTTGGTTTCACTTTGCTGCTTGGTCGTTCCCAGACTGACGCTGACCGACAGTCCGCCGCCCTTGGGATCGCTGCCGTCGGCGTTTTTCCCCTTGCTAAGGTTATCCACTGCTTTGACGGCTTTGTAGTCGTAGAGCGCTTTCAGACGGCTGTCTTCCACTTCCGTGGCCCGTTTAGCCGGCTGGTAGACTGCCTGGATATTGTCTATGGCCCGGCCGCCAAGGGATACACTCAGGCCGCTTTGCTTAAATTGATAGGTGTCATGTTCTTTGTCAATGTTATCCGCCGCCTGGATAGTTACATTCTGACCGGTTATCGTCGTATCCTGGCCGCTGATGATATCCGAAGCCGTAACCGCTACATCTTTACCGGCCTCCAGCGTTACGTTGCCACCAGTCGAGCCGACCACACTGCCTGCCTGGCTGACACTGTCCAGTTCGTTGGTGCTTTTCTGGCTTTGCTTGCCGATGGTAAAGCCTATACCGCCACCGGAGAATAAGCCCGATTTTTTGACGGATTTTTCATAGTCGCTCCGGCTGATTTCTTCTGCTGCTTCAATGTTGATGTTTCCTGTGGTCGCTTTCAGTGTGACATCCTGGTCCGCCACGGCGCTGGAGCCTTGTACAGTCACATTCTCATTGGCGGTAACCGCCAATTCATGGCCGGACAGGCTGCTGCCTTTGACCTTATCCTGGCTTTGGTAGTCATAGATGTCGGTTTTAGTGGAGGATAGGAAGCCTGTTTTTTCCCGGTGTTCTTCATGCAGGCTTTCGTGACGTTCGGTTTCGTTGGTGATAGTCACGTTCTGATCAGCAGTAAGGTTGATCTTGCCTGTTTCGCTGCTGATACCGGAACCCTTGACCACAATATTTTGACCGTCCACGTTTATTCCCTTACCGGCGGCGATACTGCTGCCAGCTACCGTTTCATCGGTATTTTGCTGACGGTTGAAGTAGTAGCCGCCCCGCTGGCCGACCGAGGCATCGGTCTGGGTCAGATCTTTTTCCGCCGTAATGTTGACGTCATGGGTGGCTGTCAGTTGGATGGTATCGCTTGCTGCGACACCGGAGCCTTTGATGTTGATATTCTGACCAGAGATAGTCACATTGGTCCCGCCCAGGCTGCTGCCTATGTGAGCCACATCGTTTTCCTCGGCACTGGACTTGGCATAGCTAACAGCCACATGTTTTTCCTGCGACACGCTTTCGATATCAATATCCTTTTTGGCGGTCAGGATTAGCTCTTTGCCGGCACTAAGCTGGGCACCCCGGTTGGTAATGGAGTCTTCCGCCCGAAGGGTCAGATTATTGCCAGCCGTTATGCTCGCCGTATCAAGAATCTTTGTTTGTTCCAATTCGCGATAAGTATCGGTCCGGGTATTGGTCTGATTTACAATGGTATCGGCTTGCAAGGAAACATCGCTGCCACTGATGGTTCCACTGCTATTAGTAATGGCTTGTTTAGCGGTCAGCTTCAAATCATCTGCCGTTATCGTGCCATTTTCATTGGTGATGTTTTTCGCATTGACCGTTAGATTTTTATCCGCTTTGATGGTTCCCACATTTTTCAGGTCATCCTTGGCAATGAGCTCCACATCGGTGCCAGTAATAATGGCTCCGCTGTTGGTAAGATCCCCTTCTTTAAGACCTGCCAGATAGACTTCGGGTACGAGAACCTTTTCCCCATTGATTTCTTCTTCCACCAACCATACGATATCGCTGGTGAGCAAGGCCATTTGCTCCTTGGTCAGCGCCACGCCCACCGACAGGTTGTAGGTATCAGCGAAGACAGCGGCGTTTTCCATGAGCGCCTTATATTGTTCCAGTTCTGAACCATAATTGGTCAGCAGTTTTTTGCCGGTCATCTCCGTGATTTGCTCGGTGACCAATTGTTGCTCATAGTAACCGTCGCCTAAGCGCTTCATGACCTTTTCCGGATTAGTTTTGATCCGTTCCAGCAGATAGTCGCTGGACAGGAAGTTATGATAGTTGGCAAATTTCTCATTCGTCTCGATCAGATATTTTGCCGAGGGTTCCGTATGAATGGAGAAAATTTGCGTATTAATCGCCAGGCTCCCGATGCTGGGTTCCGTGTTCATCTCAGCAACCTGGGGATTGACCTGGGTGGTTGCTTTTCCTTTTTCTTTATTGGTCAATTGACTCAGCACGTTTGGCTCGATAGCTTTCTTGGCATCCCTTTGAATCACGTTTTTCCCCGCATCAAAGGTTTTATTGTCGATGGTATCGGCAACAACGGTTACTTTATTTACTCCACTCAATACGCCTAATCTGGCTGTGTCGGTATCCACTACCGTCTGAGCGTAGTACGGAATCACCGTGGTTCCGTAAACCCAATGACAATGCAAATGGTGCTTACTGTGGTGTTTATATTTCCAGAAATGATTGTCGTTCCCCTTGTCTGTAGTGATGATGGTCCCCTGATATCCGTAGTTTTCCACACTCGGCCCTGTTATGGTTAAGTCATGGCCGGCGGTAATGGTACTGTAATGATTAACTACGGCGGCATCAATCGTAATGTCGTGGTCGGCGGCAATTTGAGCGGTGGCTGTTTCCTGCTGAATCGTGCCTGTTTTAATTTCCCGGGCGAAATTTCTATTGGCGCTGTAATGCCCGGCTATAGGAGGGATAGCATAGGAAATATTCTGGTTTTTTACATTCCAGTCGGTATTAAAAATAGTTTTCTCGTTGACCAGTTTTTGAGCCTTAATACGAATATCCTTCTGGCTTTGGATACTGGAGGATTGGTTTAGTACGTTATCCTGCGCGTTAATTTCCATATCATCCGAACTATACAGCATAGCATTATCGGTATTATTCAGATTGGCAGCATTAAATTGGGCGAAACCGCCTGCCGCCATTACGGAGTTCTGATTATCAATGGTTTCTGTAGCATCCACTGTGAGGTTCTTGTCCGTAAAAATGGCAGAACCCGCCTGATTGGCCATATTACGGGCCTTCAGTCTGGTATTGCCGTCCACAGCAATTGTCGTATTCTTATTGCTCAGTTTCTCCGACAGGTTGATAGTTACGTCGCCGGCGCTCTTGAAATACACCGTGTCATTGCTTAAATTTTGGCCGGTTATCTGAACCGCCCCGCCACTCTTCACTGTCGAGTTAGCGTTGACTATATCGGCGGACGCCTGCCACTGCAGGTTCTTACCACTGGTTACCACCGATTTGTCGCCAATGGTAAGATTTTGCATAGTTGCCGTCAGTGCATCGCCACTTTCCAGCACCGAGGTTTGGTTTGTTACATCTTTTTCTGCCGTCAGAGTCAGCTTCTCGCCACTGTGAATCAAAGCGTGGTCCCGGTTGACGATGTCTGCTGCCATGATCGTCAAATCACCGTCCGCTTTAACAGCAGCCGCCTGATTGGTAAATTCACCGGTACTCTGCAGCATAATATTCTGCTTGGCTTGAAGTACCGCCCCATCCTGGTTGCTAAAAGTTCCGGTTGTGACCTTTGCATCCGCCAGGCCGTTCAAGAGCGATCCCTGATTAACAACGCTATCTGTTGCAGTTACTTCCAGATTGCCTTTAGCCGACAGATAGGCTCCGTTTTGGTTAGACAGGGTTTCCACTTGCAGCGTACTGCTTCCGTCACTTTTCACTGTGGACTTGTCATTCTGGATAGCGTGGTCCACAGTTACGCCCATATCACCACCGGCATAGAGCAAGGCATTACCGGTATTCTGCAGGGACTTGCCTGAAAGCTGCGCCTTACCACCTGCCGAAATGGTTGATGTGTGGTTTTCGATATCATTTTTTACAGCAACGGTAAGGTCATCACCACTGAAAATGGCAGCATTGTCCTGATTGCTAAAACTCTTAGCGTGCATAGCAAGGTTGCCGCCGCTTTGCACAGCAGAAGCCTGATTCAGGACGTCGCCAGCGGCCTCCAGCGTAAGGTCTTTACCTGTTACGACAGCCGCACCGGCGTTATTTCTTAGGTTGTCCGCCAAAATAACAGCTTGTCCGCCAGCCGTAACCTGTGAGCCTTGGTTTGACAGATCACCGTCAAGCGTAAGGTGAAGATCGCCGCCGCTGTGCAGCACGGAACTGTCCGTATTGCTTAAGGCTTTAGCGGTGATGGTTGCCGTTTTTCCACTGTTCAGCATCGCCCGGTTGTTTTCCAGATTGTCCTTAAGTTGTACATCGAGCGTACCGGCGGAATCAATAACGCCTTGAGCAGTATTGGCCAGGCGGTTTCCCGTTATGGCCGTATTGCCTGACATGATCATCTTTCCATTATTGGTTATATCACCGTTGGCGCTTAAGCTCAAATGATTAGCCCACAACTCTGAGGCTGTATTGGCAAAGGCATTGGTAATTACCGTAAGCTGTTCCGTAGCTGCCGCATTGAGACCGTCACCCTGAATCCATATGTTGCCGTTGGCAACCGGATAAAATTCCACATTACCATTCTGCCAGGTACTGATCAATCCGGTGGCCAGTGTGGCATTAGCCGTATTGATATAGCCAAGACCGTTAATCACCATACCGTTGGGATTGGCGATAACGATACTGGCCCGGTTGCCGGCTACTTCAATAAAGCCATTCAAGCTGCTGGACCGATTGCCGGTGACTTCATTTAAAATGACGCTGGCACCAGTTCCGGCCAGGCGGCTGTTATAGTCAATGTACCCGCCCAGTTGAGTGTAGGCATATTGTGTCGCATTGTTTAAGATCAGCCCGGAGGATTTAACATTAAAGTCGGTATATAGATTGCGTGACACACCACTGGCGGATGGTGTTGCGATCTGAACCAGATCAATACCGCTGGCCGTTCTATCGATCATTGGTTTATAAATATTAAGAGCTGCCGCATCCGCGGTAAGAGTCAGACCTTCTTCCTTGGCCACGGCCCGCGTGGCCGCCGTTCCCGGCTGCGCGGGGTTAATTACCGGCAGGTCCGGGATGTCCGGCAGCTCAGGTTGAATGGTATTGGGTATGACTTCACTTACCGGCTGTTCCTCCGGCGGCTTAGGGTCGGTATTTCCCGGGTCCGGATTTTCCGGTTCCGGCTCCACCGGGTCGGGATCGGATTGATGTACTGTCGTATTCTGAGCCATCATCCGGTTAGGATCATAAGTTACCTTTTTGCCGGTCATAACAATATCCCGGCTTGCATTGATTGCTCCGCTTACATCAATATTACCGGCAGCCGTCAAGGTTGCGTCGGCCGGAACGATACTGACCGCACCGCTGTTTCCGTCCTCGTCCTCCTCATCATCCTCATCACCGGCACTGATGAAGCCGCTGCTCGTAATCTGATCAGCAGAAATAGTAACATTTTTATTTGATGTAATTTGTCCATTATTTACAACAGAATCTTTCGAACTGATTGTCACGTCTTCCTTGGCATTAATATTTCCGTTGATTGTTATTTTTCCTTCATTGGTTAAAGAAAGCTCCTTATCGGCGGAAATCTCACCGTTAACCGAAACACCCAGCCCCTTCTCGGTACCAATCAACATGATTTTTCCGGCATACATGCCACCAACCGCCCCTACATCAAGGGCCACGCTCGGTGTGTCCGAAAGCGGAGCCGCGCTAAGCTCCGAAGTTGTCAAATCAGGATAATTTATCTTATTCGTACCTGTTACGACATGGATTTCATCGGCCCATACTTCGGCGTTGATTTTACTCGCTCTGGTTAAAATATCCAGTTTAGTAGCCGGATTGTCTTCACTCAACCCCTGCCCCTGGATGGCTACATCGCCGCGGTTTACATTAAAAGAGGCCAGATTTCCGCTATCATCAATATTCGGAGTTCCTGTTACCAGGCTGACCCGGCTGGTATTGATAAAACCGAAACCATCTCCCGTAATACCATTGGGATTGGCAATAATCACAGCGGCCTGCGGCCCTGCTACTTCCAGCCTGCCGTTTAAATTGGTACGGTTGGAACCGGTCACTTCATTTACTATGATATTTGCCGCCGAGCCTTGTAAGTTGGCGTTGGCTTGTATAGTACCGGCAAGTACAGAGTTCGTTGACTGTAAGGCATTATTTAGCACAAGGCCGTTAACATTTACATTGAAGTCGGTGTATAAGTTGTGGGACAGCCCATTGGCGTTCGGCGCAGCAATGTCTACCACTGTCACCTGGTTTACTTCATTGATGATTGGCTTATGCGCGGCATCAGCCGAAGGGTCCGCCGTGGTATCGGCAAAAGCAGCCAGCGGCTGAGCCATAAAACTAATTACTATAAAAACAGAACTTATTTTCTTTATTGCCAGTCGTACTTTTTTCTTCATTTTTCCACCTCTTTATAGCTCCATTAGAACTTGAAAGCCGCAGGCCTGTTTGGCCGTTTGAAAGCCATCGGGCTTTTTCAGGGGCCAGCCGATAAAGGCATCATATTGAATCTTTTTCAGGCTGCCTCTGATACCGACCGCACTACCCCAGAGTTCCTTACCCAAAGCAGCTTCCGTCGAAGGTCCCTGAATTTTTCCGTAGTCAACGGCCAAATAGAGTTGATTGTTTTTATTGACCGGCAATCTAATTTCATTCTGAACAATCAATCCGTTTTCCGCCGACAAGGTCTGCTCCCCATCAAAGCCTCTAACCGTATACCGTCCGCCAATACTAAAAAATTCCGAACCGTATGTCAAATCGTCCGTTCTTTGCCCTCGAATATGTAAATTATACGAGCTTTTCAGATGCCCGATTTTTAGCGGACTGTCCATAGCAAAATCGGCTAGCAGCATATCATAGCGGGTTGTCGCTTGACCGGGCACATGATCGGTCACACCATCTCTCGCCCCAAGGCAGGGAATTCCTTTTTGATACCGCACAGCCGCATCCAGCACCGTGTTGCCGACATATTGCCGCTGGGTGACTCCCAGACGCAGCGCTGTCGTATCCTGCCGTTGCACTGTAACCTCCGTATCGTCAATAAAACTTCGTCTGCTTTTCTTGATCAGACCAACTTCCATATTGGTTTTTCTGGTCTGGTCGCGACTTAACAAATGCGTCACCGTAAACTGCAGGTTTCCCGTTTCTCCCGACTGCAAAAAAGGGACTACTGCGGTACGCACTGTTTGATGATAAGAATAGCGGCTCCCGCTAAACGTCAATGTGTCCTTACCGGAGGGTATCGAATAATAAAAGCTGCTGGCTCTTGTCCCCTTGATTTCGCCATCCCTGACAGCATCCTGATTTACGGAAATATTGATGATATCATTGACAGCAAACAGATTATCCAGTTCCAGGGATGCCGTCCTCTGCAGCTTACCGGTGTTGTCCGTACCGGAGTCGTCAAGGGAGTTAATGAGCTTCCAGGGCTTTTTCCGGGTCACAGTCAGAACGATGTTACTCTGGCCGGCAATGGCCGCCGGTTCAATCTTAATAGCCACATCCTGAGAGGGTACTCTTTTCATTTGTTCCAATCCCTGTTCCAAATCACGGATGTTCAATAAATCACCGGGACGGGCGGAGAAAGCGTTTTTCCAGGTCCCCGGTATTGTAGGATCGGAAAAACGGATTTCGCCAAGCGTCCCGGCGGCAAGATCAACAAGTAAGGTTCCTGTAGAGATATCCTGTTCCTTCACATATACCCGGGTAGTGACATAGCCTTTATCGACAAGCGCTTCATTAATTTGTTTTGTCAACAAGTTAATTCCCTGAATACCAATTTTCTGATTTTGATACTGCTGCAAATATCTTTGAGCCCAGAGAAATTTATCCGCATAGGCGCCTCTCAATTGAATTGTTTTAATATAGAAACTGGGAGCTTCTTGCGGCAAATCAATCTTTTTCAACCCCGAGCTTTCTTTTCTTAGCCTTTCCATCGGTGCTTGTGTTCGCTTACGCTGTTCTTCGGTTGACTCTTTTGCCGCAATAGAATGTTCCTGTTTTTGCAAAAACTCCTCCTGCTGCCTTAACTCATCATCGCTAGGCTGAGCAAAAGCTGCCTGATGCATCAGAAAAAAAGAAAGCAACAGCAGCCCTATCTTACTATGTCGTTTCATTCATCCACCTCAAAAAAATACCATTTTTACATTTTCTCAAATAAAATTCCAAGATTTCTATATTTACCATTGGATTCCAATTTCCTCTTAAATTACGCTCTTTTTCGTCCGACATAAAACCTGACATTTTTACAAAAACATTCATCATTTCACAATATCCAACCTTAATCTACAGAACATTTATTATATACAACAAAAAAACGACTTATTTTCAAAAAAAAATTTTGAAAAAATAAGTCGTTTTTATCTATTATTGTTGTTACCCTTACAGCTAAAACCAGCTATTACCTGCCTTCAACTGTCAGCTTCCCGCCAATCACCGACAGGTGCACCGTTCCTTCTTCGGGAATCTGGCCGGTGACGATTTTTTTGCCCAGTTCGGTTTCCACTGTACGGCTGATCAGCCGTTTCAAGGGACGGGCGCCGAAGGCCGGGTCGTAGCCTTCCTGGGCGAGCAGCGCTTCGACGTCTTCGTTCCACTCTAGGGTAAGGTTAAGCTGTTTTTGCAGCCGCTGCTTTAAATTCTGCAGCAGCAGGCCGGCAATGTTCCGCACTTCCTTCGGCGTTAACGCCTTAAAGACGATAGTGTCGTCAATGCGGTTTAAGAATTCCGGGCGGAAATAGCTTTTCAGAATGGCAAAGACAGCTTCCTGTGCGGCAGTACCTTCTTTTTTCAGGATTTCCGCCGACCCCAGATTGGAGGTCATAATAATGATAGTATTCTTAAAATCGACCGTCCGTCCCTTGCTGTCGGTCAAACGGCCGTCGTCCAGGATTTGCAGCAGCACGTTGAAGACATCAGGATGGGCCTTCTCGATTTCGTCCAGCAGCAGCACACTGTAGGGACGGCGGCGCACCGCCTCAGTCAACTGACCGCCCTCGTCGTAGCCGACATAGCCGGGCGGTGCACCGATCAACCGGGCCACGGCATGTTTTTCCATATACTCGCTCATGTCAATCCGGATCAGGCTGCGTTCGTCATCGAACAGCACCTCGGCCAGTGTCTTGGCCAGCTCGGTTTTCCCGACGCCGGTCGGTCCCAGGAAGATGAAAGAGCCAATCGGACGGTTCGGATCCTTGATGCCGGCTCTGGCCCGGATAATAGCCTCACTGACAGCCTGCACCGCCTGATCCTGGCCGACTACCCGCTGATGCAGGATGGTTTCCAGACCGGCCAGTTTCTCCCGTTCACCGGCCAGCATGCGGCTGACCGGAATGCCGGTCCAGCGGCTGACGATTTTGGCGATATCGTCTTCGTCCACCTCTTCTTTGAGCAGCACCTGCTGAGTCCGTTTTTGTGCCAGCGCGGCTTCTTCCTGCTGCAGCTCCTTTTCCAGAGCCGGCAGCCGGCCGTATTTCAGCTCGGCCAACCGGTTTAAATCATAGGCCCGTTCGGCATTTTCCATTTCTGTCCGCACGGCTTCCATTTGCTTTTTCAGTTCCCGCAGTTTGACAATGCCCTGCTTTTCCACATCCCACTGACCGCGCAAGCTGTCGGCCTGAGCCCGCAGTTCCCGCAGCTCCGCCTCGATACCGGCCAGCCGGCTGTGAGCCGCCGCTTCCGTTTCCTTGCGCAGGGCCTGTTCCTCAATCTCCAGTTGCAGCACCCGGCGGGATACTTCATCCAATTCGGCCGGCATGGAATCAATTTCGGTGCGCAACCGGGCCGCCGCTTCATCGACCAGGTCGATAGCCTTATCGGGCAAAAACCGGTCGGCAATATACCGGTCCGACAGCGTCGCCGCCGCAATCAGGGCCGCGTCCTTAATCTTCACCCCATGGTGGACCTCATAGCGTTCCTTTAAGCCCCGCAGAATGGAGATGGTATCTTCCACCGAAGGTTCGCCGACCAGGACCGGCTGGAAGCGCCGTTCCAGGGCCGTATCCTTTTCGATATGGGCGCGGTATTCATTCAGCGTCGTAGCCCCGATGCAGCGCAGTTCCCCTCTGGCCAGCATGGGCTTTAAAATATTGCCGGCATCCATGGCGCCTTCGGCGGCACCGGCTCCCACCACGGTGTGCAGTTCGTCAATAAACAGGACAATGCGCCCTTCGGCCTGCAAAATTTCATCCAGTACGTTCTTCAGCCGTTCCTCAAATTCACCGCGGAATTTCGCCCCGGCCACCAGGGAACTCAAATCCAGCGAGTACAGGATTTTATCCTTTAGACTTTCCGGCACGTCGCCGGCCACAATCCGCCGGGCCAGACCCTCGACAATGGCTGTTTTACCGACACCGGGCTCGCCAATGAGCACCGGGTTATTTTTGGTCCGCCGGGAGAGAATTTCCACCACCCGCCGGATCTGCTCATCGCGGCCGATCACCGGGTCCAGTTTGCCTTCCCGCGCCAGCGCCGTCAAATCGCGGCCGTATTTCTCCAGCGCCTTAAACGCTTCGTCCGGATTATCGCCGGTAATGCGCCGGCCCTGACGGTAAGCACTAACCAACTGCTGCAAACGGCTGCGGTGCAGTCCGAACTTCCGGCACAAATCCACCACATCGCTGTCGCCGTCATCAGCCAGCGCCATCAGCATATGTTCGGTGCTAATATATTCATCCTGCATATTGGCCGCAATTTCCTCAGCCAAAGCCAGTACGCGGAGCATAGCCGTATTCATCCTGAGCCCGCTTTCCTGACCACGGACGGCAGGCTGTTGTTTAAGCAAGGCTTCCGCCTGTTTTTGAAAAAGCTTTGTGTCCACCTGCGCTTCCTTAAGGAGGTGCGCGGTCATGCCGTCATCTTCTTTCAGCAAGGCCAGCAATAAATGTCTTGTTGTCATTTCCTGGTGATAATACCGGGCGCAGAACTGTTGCGCGGCCGACAGAACCGCCATCGCCTTCTGCGTATATTTTTCCTGATTCATGACAGATCCCCCCTCGCGTAACTCTGTTTGCTTACATATAGGTTACATTTATAATGTAGCAAAAAATTCCCAACTATACAAGGAAAATATTTGACTTTTTGACCTTTTGATTCAAATAAAAACAGAGGTATTAGGGCGCGTTCTCGCTCCGCTACCTCTGCTCTCATAAAAAATCAGGCTACACTTACATCGGCCCCCAGTACACCGATACGGCCCCCGGCGCCGCTGATCGGCACGGCGATGGTGACGCAGGGTTTGTGGGATATGGCCGACACATAGGCAGCCGACACATAGGTTTTCCCCTCCGCCGCTTCCTGGAACCATTCCCGCGACCCGGCGTTGGCAATGCCGGCCGGTGGCAGGGAAATAATGAACTCACCCTCCAGATTGTTACTCCAGATTGCTTCCAGGTTAGCATGGGTTTGTAAAAAGCCGGATAACACCGTTTTATGTACTGCCGGCTCCAGACTGAATAGCGACTGCTCCCTGGCAAGGGCAGTCAGCTGCTCCTTTAAACGCTGAATCTGGTTTTGCATCTCCGGGCTGACAGTTACCAAAGTGATCTTCTGGGTGGTATCCACCAATGACTTGGCGACCTTGGCCAGCAAATTACCCATGTTGCGTGTTTCCGCCAGATGGCGTTCCTGATCGGCAATGGAACCGACCACTTCATCAATATGGAGCGCCGCCTGTTCGCACATCTGGGCCATGTCATTCAACGTATCCGAGGCGCCGTTGGTTGCGGCCAACTGTGATTGCCGGGCTGCACTGGCTTCCGACAGTTGATCTTCAATTTGGGAACTGGCCGCCAGGATTTCCTTCAGGCTGCCATCAGCTTCCTGCATCGCCTTAACACCATTTTCCACCGACTTAGCCCCTTCCTCGACAGCGGCAGCGGCGGCAGCCACGCCTTCGTCAATTTGGGCTAACAGGCCATTGGCCGACGAAGCGGCTGTGGCGCTGGCTTCGGACAGCTTCTGTATTTCCTGGGCCACCACAGCGAAGCCCCGGCCGTGCTCGCCGGCCCGGGCCGCCTCAATGGCGGCGTTCAAGGACAGGAGATTGGTTTGCGTGGATATTCCCTGAATGGCGCCCAGGAAACTGTCAATCTCCCGCGCCATTTTGGTTAGATTCCGGATACAGGCTTCAATTCTGGTCGAGGACTGCTGAATGGCTGTCATCGCGTCCGCGGCCTCCAGCACTGCCTGACAACCTTGCTCGGCGATATGCCTGGTTTTAATGCTATCCTGATGAATACCGCCGGCCACCTGCGTAATGGTTTGCGCCGTCTGGACCACCTGATCGATTTCCTGTTTGGCCTGGGAGGCTCCGTTCAGGAGACTGGCGGCCAGCTTCTGCGTGCCGGCAGTCTCCTGATGAATCTTGCCGCCCAGCGTATCGGCATTGACAATGGCTTTGTTAACCTGTTTTACGGCGGCCATCACCTGGCTGGACGCCACCTGCGACTCCTGAGTAAAGCTGCGGATCATTTCCGCCATGGCCTGAATATGCCCGGCCAGCGGCTGCAGCTCCTTCGGATACTCCTCCGGCTTCAATTCACCTGCTATATTCCCGGCTGCATATTGACTCGTCTGTTCGGCCAATTGCTGTAACCCTTTGCTGCTAAACCACCGCATCGTCGCCGCCTCCTCAAAAAAATAGAGCCACTTCTCCCCTTAGAGAAATGGCTCCTTTGCCAAAATTTATATTCTAAATTCTAGCGAAATGTTCTCTTTTTGTCAATGAAAAACCAAGAAACAATGCTATTTAGCTGCTTGCAGGGCCTGTTCCAGATCGGCAATAATATCCGCTGCATCTTCAATACCGACCGAGAGACGTATCATGTCGTCCGGTGCGCCGGCCGCTGCCCGCTGTTCCGAAGTCAACTGCGAATGGGTAGTGCTGGCCGGGTGGATAACCAGCGACTTGGCATCGCCCACATTGGCCAGAATAGAGAAAAGCTTGAGCGAGTCAATGAACTTCTTACCCGCTTCCAGGCCGCCCTTAATGCCAAAGGTTAAGATAGCACCGGCCCCTTTCGCCAGGTACTCCTTAGCCAGTTCATGATCCGGATGACTGGCAAGGCCCGGATAGCTTACCCACGATACCTGCTCATGGCTTTCCAGGAATTCAGCTACTGCCAAGGCATTCTGGCTATGCCGTTCCATTCTGAGATGCAGCGTTTCCAGGCCCTGCAAAAACAGGAAGCTGTTGAACGGGCTTAGGGCAGCGCCTAAATCGCGCAACACCTGGATGCGCAGGCGGGTAATGAATGCCGCTTCGCCTAACGCTTCGGTATAGCTCAGGCCGTGATAGCTGGGATCGGCATCGCTAAGCAGCGGGAACTTGCCGTTGTCCCAGTTGAACTTACCGCCGTCAATCACGATACCGCCCATCGAACTGCCATGACCGCCAATAAACTTGGTAGCCGAGTGAATAACAATATCGGCGCCGAATTCAATCGGCCGTGACAGGTAAGGCGTGGCAAAGGTACTGTCAATAATCAAGGGAATACCATTTTCATGGGCAATAGCCGCTACGGCTTTAAAATTAAACACGTCAATTTTAGGGTTGCCGATGGTTTCACCATAAATAGCCTTGGTTTTCGGCGTTATGGCCTTACGGAAGTTTTCCGGATCGCTGGGATCGACTAAGATTACCTTAATACCCAAACGAGGCAGGGTGTAGGTAAACATATTGTAGGTACCGCCGTACAGCGTTGACGAGCTGATAATTTCATCACCGGCCTGGGCAATGTTGAAAATAGCCGCGCTGATAGCAGCATGACCGGAAGCAAAGGCCAGGGCGCCAACGCCGCCTTCCAAGGCCGCTACCCGTTTTTCAAATACGTCAGTGGTAGGATTCATGATACGGGTATAAATATTGCCCGCTTCCTTTAGACCGAATAGATTGGCGCCATGTTCGCTGTCGCGAAAATTATAGGATGTGGTTTGATAAATCGGAACTGCTCGGGAACCTGTGGTTGGGTCGGGTTCTTGTCCGCCGTGGACAGCCACTGAGTCAAATTTCAAGTTTTCCGGTAATGCCATAATATGTACCCCTCTCTATTCGCTATATTGTTGTGATAATAAAAAAGCCAAGGAAAGCACTCGAGGTGTTTCCTTAGCCTTCAGTCTTTCTGATCAGCTTATTCACTATCTTCTTTTGTTATAAAATACCATGAAGCCCTCAGCAAGTCAAGCCTTTTTTTACCAGTCTTTGCCCGGTCTCGGCCAGTCCCCGCCGCCTGTAATATTTTATCGGTTTATCGTTATATTCCGTCACCATAAATCCCTTCAACACCGGTAAACCGCTGTTTTTCGGTCCGGTCAAGCTGGGTGACCTTGCCGTCCTTGATCACAATGACCACCTGGCCAAATTTCAGTCCGTCCACAGCCTCTGCGATCCGTTTGCGCAAAGCCTGCGATTTAGCCTGATTGGCCGCCTCCTGTGAAACTGCTTCCTTTTTTGCAGGCATAAATCCTCGCCGCCTCCCCCCGCTGCTAACTATATCTTTTCCATTGCCTTTATCGTATCAGCATAATCTAATTTTCTCGACCCGCTCAATCTGGATAATACGGGAGTCCTGGACGATTAAGGTAACTGAACCGTGCAATGTGCTATTAATAACCTTTTCAATTTGGTCCATAACCGCCTGGGGCACAACTTCCTGCTGCACCGCACTTACGTTCTTTTTTGTATTTGCCATGCTCACACCTCTATAAGCAGTTTGTATCGGCCGGGTTGAAACTAAGAAAACCCTTTCCAAGGAAAGGGTTTGGGGTCATACTTTCCTCTCATCGCCAGGATTAATTATCCTGCTGGAATTAGCACCACTGCATTGCTGCCGGTTGCCGGGTTTCTTCGGGCCAGTCCCTCGACCTCTCTGGATAAGAGCTACTTTATCAACTTATATGAAATAGTATCATAGGGTAATAACAGTGTCAATAACTATTTACCGCCAAGCAAGCAGACCAGTTTTCTGTCTCAGCGCACGCTGAGCTGCTTACAGGTAGTATATGTCCGGTAAGTTTGGATCATGCCATTCCCGGTAGCCGTTCTTAAATAAAGGGAAAAACAGAACCCTCTGCGAGAGCCGGCCACCGGTATAGAAATAAGGCTGGAGTTTGCGCCATCGCAGTGCAAACTCCAGCCTTCGTCATGTCCGATCAGCCGAGCCTACTATTATTCTTCAAATAAACTTGTCGACAGATACCGTTCACCGGTATCCGGCAAGAGCACTACAATGGTCTTTCCTTTATTCTCCGGACGCAAGGCCAGTTGGGTTGCTGCATAGGCTGCCGCACCGCTGGAAATACCGACAAGCAGGCCTTCGGTTCTGGCCAGTTCCCGGCCGGTGGCGAAAGCATCCTCATTGCTTACCGGAATAATTTCATCAATGACGTCTTTATTGAACACGTCCGGCACGAACCCGGCGCCGATACCCTGGATTTTATGGGGACCCGGTTTGCCGCCCGACAAAACAGGCGAATCCTTCGGTTCAACCGCTACAATTTTAATGTTAGGATTTTTTTGTTTCAAAACTTCGCCAACACCGGTAATGGTACCGCCCGTGCCTACGCCGCCGACAAAAATATCAACCTTGCCGTCGGTATCGCGCCAAATTTCTTCAGCCGTAGTCTTGCGGTGAATAGCCGGATTGGCCGGATTTTTAAACTGCTGGGGAATAAAGGCCTTCGGGTTTTCCGCCACAATTTCTTCGGCCTTTTTAATAGCCCCTTTCATGCCTTCCGCACCCGGCGTCAAAACAAGTTCGGCTCCCAACGCCTTAAGTAATTTTCTTCTTTCAATACTCATGGTTTCCGGCATGGTCAGCACCAATTTATAGCCCTTGGCTGCTGCGACAAAAGCCAGCCCTACACCGGTATTGCCGCTGGTGGGCTCAACAATCAAAGTATCTTTGTCAAGCAGGCCTTTTTCTTCCGCATCGGCGATCATGGCATAGCCGATCCGGTCTTTAACGCTGCCTAAAGGATTAAAATATTCCAATTTAGCAATAACAGCTGCCTCATACCCTTTGTTCTTACGATAGTTGCCAAATTCCAGTAGAGGAGTGTTACCTATTAATTCGGTCAAATTCTTAACAATACGTGACATAGTAAATACCCCCGTTTATATTTTAAATTTACATGATAATGTATCAAGCCCAGGTTATAGTTATGCACGAACAAATACGACCTATACCAAATTTTCAGTTTGATCCGGCGTATAAACTGCTGTTGGTATGGTCAGGAAACGCCACATAAACAAAAAAGGCCAAAGAAGCTGCAGCAAGCATCTCCTTTGGCCTTCAGTTTTTCTGATCAGCCTACCATCCAAACCAACTTGTTACTTACATGATAGTACCAATGACAGGCAATGTCAAGATTTTTTTGCCATTAGGTAACCACTGATTAATTCACCCTGCGCGTCCTGACGGATCTTTTTCCGCCTGGCTGCGGCAGCAAAACCTTGCAATAGGGGCCGCTATTCCTGCGGTTTTACTTCCTTGCCAGTCGAAAAAATCTCTCGCCAGCCCGACAGGTTCATTTAATCAGCGGTTACCTAGTGCTCCATTTCTTCCGGCCATTATCCTTCATTATGCAACGCCTGCTGCAAATCCTCAATTAGATCTTCCACGTCCTCAATCCCTACGGAAAACCGCAAAAGACAATCGGAAACCCCCAGCCGGTCCCGAACCTCGGGCGGCACATCGGCGTGTGTCTGAACAGCCGGGAAGGTAATCAAAGATTCCACGCCGCCCAGACTTTCGGCGAACTGAATCAGCCGGACCCGGGACAGCACCTGTGGAACCAGCGAAGGACAGGCCACATCAAAAGAAAGCATGCCACCATAGCCAGAAGCCTGGGCATCCTGAATGGCTTTGCCCGGATGGTCTTCCAGGCCAGGATAATAGACTTGTTTGACCTGTGGCTGGGTTTGCAGCCATTTAGCAATGGTAAGCGCATTGGCACTGTGTTTTTCCATACGCAAAGCCAGCGTTTTAATGCCCCGCAGCAGCAGCCAGCTATCCTGCGGTCCCAGAATGCTGCCGGTCGAGTTCTGGATGAACCGTATCCGTTCCCCCAGCTCCGCAGTGCGGGCAACGACGGCACCACAAACGGTATCATTGTGGCCTGACAAATATTTTGTCCCACTGTGGATGACAAGGTCCGCGCCTAAAAGTAAGGGCTGTTGGAAATAGGGGGATAAGAAAGTATTATCCACAATCGTATGAATATCACGCTGCGCCGCCATACAGGCAATCGCTTTGATATCGGCAATTTTCATCAGCGGATTGGTCGGTGTTTCAATTAAAATGGCCGCCGTATTTTTCTGAATTGACTCCTGGACTTCTGTCAGGTTGCTGCTGTCAATGAAGCTCACCGTAAAACCCAGATTGGCGAAAATCTGGTCCAACACGCGATAGGTACCGCCATAACAATCTTCGGTAACGATAAAATGACTGCCCGGTTTATATAACAATAATACCGCCGTCACAGCGGCCATGCCTGATGCAAAGACATAGCCGGCAGCACCGCCTTCCAGATCTGTAATAGCCTTCTCAACCGCTTCCCTGGTTGGATTCTGGGAACGGGAATAATCATAGCCGGTGCTTTCCCCTAACGCCGGATGCCGAAAGGTGGCATTTTGATAAATTGGTGTGCTGATCGCACCGGTGCGCGGGTCGGACCCTACGCCGCAATGAACTATTTTTGTACTCAGTTTCATAATATCCCCCATTTAACTAAAATCGTAACTAAGACTGGTTTCAGGGCCGAGCCCCCGGTGCCCGGGCTGTTTGTTTGCCCTGTTGGGCAACCGGTAGAATTATACAGTATGCTGGCGGCCGGATTACGTTTTTTCCGGCTAAACAGACCTGTTTTTATTATCCCTTCCGGCATAATAAAAACCCCTCTCCGCAGAAAGGGGTTTTACTGTTATAAAATACCCTTCCCTCATCTTCCAGGAAATCATTCCTGCTGGAGTTAGCACCACTGCATTGCTGCCGGTTGCCGGGTGTCATCGGGCCAGTCCCTCGACCACTCTAAATAAGAGAATTTAAAGTTATGTAGATGTATATTGTTTTTCATTCTACCTCAGAAGCAAATCACTGTCAAGAGGTTATGCCTCCATTTCCCGCCCGGGTACCAGCACCACTTTTATGGCTTGTCCCTGTTTGATCACCGCATAAGCCTTATCCCATTCAGCGAGCGTAAATTGATGGGAAACCAGTTCCTGCGTTTTTATGGCTCCTTCATTAATCAATTGAAGGGATGGTTCCCAGTCAAACGGATTCTGGCTGCGGCTGCCAATAATCCTCAGTTCCTTTTGAATGATCTTGTCAAAGTCGGCCGGCAGCTCAGCTGTGGGAAAAACTCCGGCCTGCACGTAAGTTCCCTGCTTGCGCAAAAGCTCCAGTCCCGTAGCCACCGAAGGCGGCGCCCCGGTGCACTCAAACACGATATCCGCGCCATAGCCTGCCGTCGCGCCGGCCACAAGCTGCCGCAGATCCTGCTGCTCAATATCCACGGCCTGCGTTATTCCTACCTCCCGCGCTTTTTCCAACCTGACCTTATCCTGCGGCAAACCGGCGATAATCACCTGAGCGCCAAACCGGCGGGCCATTTGCGCCGTCAGCAGGCCGATCGGGCCTGGCCCCAGCACCACCGCCACATCACCCGGCTGCACGCCGGCTTTGGTGGCAATATGATGGGCGCAGGCCACCGCCTCAGTCATCGATGCAGCCAAAAAGCTAACCTTCTCCGGCAGCTTATGAACGCTTGCCGCCCGGATCACCAGATATTCGGCAAACGCGCCGTCTACCTGGGTACCAATCCCCTGGCGCCGGCTGCACAGGTTATACTGTTTTGTTTGGCAATACCGGCATTCACCACAGGCTGCTGCTGTTGTTTCCGCCGTCACCCGGTCACCCACCTGAAAACCGGCAACTCCTGCGCCGAGAGCGCTGATTTCCCCGGAAAATTCGTGTCCCAGCGCTACCGGCACGGCTACTTTGTATTTCCCCTCATAAGTATGTAAATCAGTGCCACAGATGGCGGCGTACGCCACCTTGATTTTTACCTGCCCCGGACCGGGCTCCGGTTCCTGTTTATCCACTACCTGTAAATGGCCATAGCCGGTTTCCCGTTTTACCAATGCTCTCACCCATACCACTCCCTTAATCCGCTATGAATGTAAAAATAAAAAAAGGCCAGGACAATCCCACTAGGATTATCGCAGCCTTCAGTAGCTCTGATCAGCAAACGCATTCTTTTTACTTACCATTATAAAGTCTGAAGAGATTTTGTCAAGAAAAACTCCTTGCTGGCACCGCCAGACTATGGGTGCGCAACTTGTTGCTCCAAACATTTTTATAATTGACGATCCTGTAAAAATAGTATATGATCAAACCATACTTTAAAAGAAAATAATCCCTGCCTATATGGTTAACCGTTCAATGGAAACCGGAGATCATACGCTGTGCGTATGGTCTTTTTTGTTGTACAGGAAGCCGGATTCAAGAGCGGTTTTCTGCAGTAACACAAACATAAATGGAGGAATGAAGATGAGTGTTAACTTAACAAGTCCGGCCGTCGAACTCCGGGAATCGCGTCTGCATACGATCACCGGCTACGAAGGCGATGCCGCCCGTTTAATCAGTTGCCGCGACCTGCCCAACCGGGAGAGAAGCTTTACCCAGTGCGGTTCCTGCGGCGCCGATCAGGTTATGAACCTGTTGAGTCAGATCCAGGATGCCGCTGTCGTTGAACATGGCCCTGCCGGCTGCGCCAGCGACATTCCCTTTCGCAATGGTGTTTTCCGTATGGGAAACCGGCGCTTAGGCTATCACGTGCATAATATCAAATATATCAATACCAACCTGAATGAAAATGATACCATTTACGGCGGCGAGGCCAAACTGGATCAGGCGGTCCGGGAAGCGTACCGCCGCTTTCAGCCTAAAGCCATTTTTGTCACTACCACCTGCGCTTCGGCTATTATCGGCGATGATGTTCCCGGTATTTGCGACGCCCTGGAGGAAGAGCTCGGCATCCCGGTCATTGCCACCTTATGCGAAGGCTTCCGCACCAACATCTGGGCCACCGGCTTCGATTCGGCCAATCATAGCATTCTGCGCAAAATTGTTAAACCGGCCAGACAGAAACAGGCCGATTTGATTAACGTCATTAGCTTCGAGCACCATTTTTTGTATCAGAGTGTGTTTGAACAGCTGGGGTTACGCGCCAATCATATTGTGCCGTTATCCACGATTGAACAATTGGAACATATTTCCGAGGCCGCCGCTACTGTCCAATACTGTGAAACCTTAGGCAGCTATCTGGCGGCCGGCTTGGAGGAATATTTCGGAGTTCCCGAGGTCAAAGCCCCCGCCCCCTTTGGTCTGAAAGCTTCGGATGAACTGCTGCGGGAAATCGGCCGTCTTTTTAACAAAGAAGCAGCAGCGGAAAAAGTCATTGCCAACGAACGGGCCAACATTGCCCGGGATCTGGAACGGCTCAGAAACCGCCTGACCGGCAAAAAAGTTTATATCGCGGCCGGTGGTCCGCTCGCTTACAGCATTATTGCCCTGGTTAAGGACCTCGGTATGGAGGTCGTTGGCACTTCAGTATGGCACCATGATCAAACCTACGATAACGATGATGACCGGATCAACTTTCTCAATTTTGCCGTCAAAACATACGGAAATTTTCATGTAGGTGTTTGCAATAAACAAGCCTTTGAGGTAACCAATGCCATCAATAAGTACCAGCCCGATATTGCCATCACCCGCCATATTGAAACCGTATGGGCCGCCAAACTAGGAATTCCCTCCATCTTTGCCGGCAACCAACCGACAGAAATGCTGTATGACGGGTTGATCCGTTTCGGCCAGACCATTGATGATGCCATTTCCAATCCGGCGTACATCAAAAACGTAGCCAAGCATAGTAAACTTCCCTATACCGATTGGTGGCTCAACCAAAATACCTACTCTTTCTTAAGGAGCGAATGATATGACTGGAATCTTACAAGGACCGCGCCACGGCTGTGCCTTAGGTGCATTTCAAAGCGTTGTCGCCATTGAGCGGGCCATTCCCATCCTGCATGCCGGCCCCGGCTGTGGCTCCAAGCTGCACCGCGGCTTATCCCGGGCCGGCGGTCAGCAGGGTACCGGCTACGCCGGGGCCGATGCCATGCCCTGCACCAATATGATTGAAAAAGACGTTGTTTTTGGCGGTACCGATAAATTGCGGGACGTCATCTCCGGAACCTTACAGATTATGGACGGTGATTTTTTCGTTGTCCTGACCGGCTGCACCGCCGACATTATCGGCGACGATGTCAGCAGCATTGTCAGCGAATTTACGCAGCAAAACATTCCCATCGTCCATGTTGAGACAGCAGGCTTTAAAGGAGACGGTTACAAAGGCCACGAGCTGCTGCTGGAGGCGATTATCAACCAGTACTTAAAACCGGTAGAGCAAACAGAACCCAGCCTGGTCAACGTATTTGCCAGCGTACCGCGCCATGATCCCTTTTGGGAGGGCGATTTGCATGAGTTGAGGCAGCTCTTGGCGGGTATCGGTCTTAAAGCGAATATTTTGTTCGGCTACAACAGCGGCGGCCGCCAAGCGCTTGATGCCATCCCCGCTGCCCAGTTCAATCTGGTGGTTTCCCCCTACATCGGACTGAAAGCGGCCCAATTGCTGCAGGAAAAATTCGGCACCCCGTTTCTTCATTATCCGGTGCTGCCTGTGGGTGGCACGGAAACCTCCCGCTTTTTACGCACCGTAGCCGAATTTGCCGGAACAGCATCGCCGGCAACGGAAGCGTTTATTAAAGAGCAGGAAGCTGAATTTTATCATTACATTATCCGGGCGGCCGATGTACTAACCGAGTACCAGCTTAATCAGCCCAAACGGTTTTATAATATCAACGATACTTCCTATGCCCTGGCGTTCAGCAGATTCCTGGTAAATGAACTGGGCTATTTCCCGCTCCACCAGTTTGTAACCGAAGAGGTGCCGGAAGAATATCAGGAAACCATCAAACAATATTTTCAGGACCTGGCGCCGGGTATTTCCTCGGATATTACCATTACACAAGACAGTGGCGTCATTGAAGACCATATCCGTTCCACCCGCCATCTGACCACACCGCTGTTTCTCGCTTCCTGCTGGGAACTGGACGTAGCCAGAGATGCTAAAGGTATTCACCTTAGCGTCGGGCTGCCGGTTATCGACCGGTTAGTACTGCATCGCACCTATGCAGGGTACCGCGGCGGTTTGAACCTGGTCGAGGATATCTATTCCCGCTTGCTGGGCAAGCACCGCGAATAATTCCTAGAAATATAACCTAAAGCAGCGCCGTTAGTTTCCTTATCGGAAAACTAACGGCGCTGCTTTAATCTATCCTCATATTTTTATCAATCGCTTCCCCTGTTTCAATAGCCACTTGCTTGCCTTACGGCGAATTTTTATCATGGGTTGCCAAAAATCAGCGGTTCCCTAAAAAAGATTGCCTCCGGCGTCAAAAGCCAGCTCGGCTGGTTCCTCTTCCGCCGCAAAACGGCTGTCACCGCGCAGTTCTTCATACAAGGCGGCTGAAACGTACAGTGTATCCAAGGCGGCGGTATTTTTTATGCGGGCCACTTTAAGACGCGGAACTGAAATTCCTCCGGCCCCTTGAATAGCCGCCTGTATCGCCAGCCGGTCATTGGCCAGCACCATCGGAATTTTAGCGGCGGCACGAAATCCTGACTGCAAGGCCTGTTGGTAGGTCTGTTCAAAGTTGAATTTGCCGAACGCCCGGGCGGTCGTATAATCGGCAAAGCCAAGACCCATTCCGTTGCCCCGGGAGGCCTCCCCAATATCCAGCACGGCAATGCTTCCCACCCGCCTGCCGGCTGCGTTTGGGTTGGTACCGACAATGCCGGTGTCCAGCCCGTTATCACTGACATGGCTGCCAATTTCATCTACCACCAGCACATCCAAACCGGACAGGTGCAGCCGGGGCATTAGCCGTTTGGCCGCCTGTTGCAACGCATCCTCCTGCTGGTGCAAATTGCGGCTGTGCAAAACTTTGATATAGGCCGGTTGGTTGTAGGCATTTTCCACGACCGCCAGGCCAAACAGGAAATTAGCCTGTTGCAAAGCCATATGGCTGAATTCGTCAATATTTTGCCATCCACCACCATGGCCATAATGACGTCCGGCGACTGCGCCAAGCTGTTTTCCCAGCCCCATGGCAA
Organism: Propionispora vibrioides; assembly: GCF_900110485.1. Classification (NCBI taxonomy): domain Bacteria; kingdom Bacillati; phylum Bacillota; class Negativicutes; order Selenomonadales; family Sporomusaceae; genus Propionispora; species Propionispora vibrioides. The sequence goes on from NZ_FODY01000016.1 coordinate 27,742, forward strand.
TGATTTTCATTAAACCGCCTTCCCGGCCGCCAAAAAGACAAGCATTGGGTCTTACCAGATTAATGACAATAATGCCATCGGCTTCATACGCGTAGCGGTCCATGAAAACGGGAATGCCGCTTGGAGACTCCCCGATAAATACGCTTTCCTGCGTGGAACGAACGGGAGCGCCTACGGTGTTTTCGTCAATTCCCAGACTGTGCAGTTTGCGTTTTTGCCCTTCCGCCGTTGCCGCTTCGTCACTACTCAGCGCCGACACAATAAAAGGCTCAGCCCCTGCGGCACGCAACTGGCGGACCAGTATGCGGACAAGATCCGGTAATTGCCGGATTTCCCGCGTGCCGACAGCAATCGCAATCCGCTGTCCGATGGTCAGGCGGTTCAATACTTCCGATTGGCGGAGCTCTTGCAGTAATTCTTCTTCCCAACAAGCCAGCCGGGGCTGCTCAAAAATTTGTTTCACTTTATACAACCGTGGTATGGAAATGCCTGCTAACAGACGCTCGATACTCATGTTAATCCTTCTCCTTTGGTACTAGTACCTTGTCAGCCTTAATCCAGTGAATACCGGTGGCCTATTTTCCGCATCGCTTCGTTGTCGTCCGTCAGCATACTAACGGTATGCCTCTTTCCTTCGCCTCACGCTGTGAAAGATAGCCTCGTCATTCTCCTACTGTTTTAAGACTGGCAAGGTACTAAACTCTTATCGGTCCCTGCCATATCCGGGCACCTGCTGTTTCGCCAAAGCTGCGGCTAAAAAACGGGCCGGGAGTCAACATCCGTTAGGCTGTCCTTGAGCACACACCTTTGTTTTCCAGACAAAGAAAAAAAGCTAACAGCATTCCTTAACAAGGAATGGCTATTAGCCTTCAGTTCTCTGATCAGCCTATTCTATCTATGTAATACTTTGCCCGGTCTGACGGAATTTTCGGGAAAAATCCGTTTTTAGCGATAGCTTTCGTAAAACACAATATCTTCTAACGGCTTGCGCTGCGTCGCGTGTCGGTCCGGTGAAGCCGCTTCGCCGTCGGCGTAGCCAATGGCCAGAATATTGATCGGCTCCACATCTTTCGGCAGCTTAAATTCGTCGTGGATTATCACCGGGTCAAAATGGCCTACCCACAAGGTCCCCAGCCCCAGTTCGGTTGCCTCCAGCATAAGCTGGGTGGTAACTATGGAGGCATCAATATCCAGTGTGTTTTTCCCGTCGTACTTTCTAACCCAAGCCGCCGGTTTTTCCCCGCAGATAATAATCGCCAGGGGCGCACCAAAGATATTAGCCCCCTTTTTCAGTTTGGCCAAGCCCTCCTTTTCCCGGACGACCACCAGCCGCTGGGGCTGCTTATTGGCGGCGGTGGGCGCCACCCGGCCTGCTTCCAGTATTTTCGACAGTTTGTCTTCCTCCACCGGTTTTTCCTGATATTTGCGTACAGAATACCGTCTTTTGGCTAAATCCAGAAAGCTCATTAGCAACCATCCTTCCTTACCGACTGTATTGATTCAACCTTCGCGCGCTTTCACCGGTTGTATTGCCGGTTATGCAAAAAAGGACAGATTAAGATTCAAAAGAAAATTAACCTGACCTTTGGTCTGTTTACCAACCAGTCTGCCTTTCTATTATATTAGATTATACGGAAAACCATACGGAAAAACAAGCCATAAATGGGATTTTTACTCCCGGTTTACATTCTGTGAGTATGTTTATTGCTGGCTGGCCTCCAGCGCTTTTTCCAGATAATATAGCAAATCGTCAACATCCTCCAACCCGATGGACAGGCGGACCAGATCCTCCGTAACCCCGCTCGACAACTGCTCTTCCACCGTCAGTTGCTGATGGGTGGTGCTGGCCGGATGAATGACCAGCGATTTGGCATCGCCCACATTGGCCAGATGGGAAAATAGGCCCAGATTATTGATGAATTTTTTTCCGGCAGCCAGTCCTCCCTTGATACCAAAGGTAAGAATGGCCCCCGGCCCTTTGGGAAAATATTTTTTCGCTTTGGTATAGGACGGGCTATCTTCCAATCCCGGATAATTAACCCAGCTCACATGTTGATGACCGGCTAAATATCCGGCAATGGCCCGGGCATTGGCCACATGCCGTTCCAAACGGAGCGACAGCGTTTCCAGGCCCTGAAGAAACAGGAACGCATTAAAGGGACTGATGGCTGCCCCGGTATCACGCAGCAAAATAACCCGGGCTTTAAAAATATATGCCGCATTTTCAAAGGTCTCTGTAAAGGACAGGCCGTGATAACTGGGATCAGGCTCCACAAGACCGGGAAACTTGCCGTTCTGCCAGTTGAATTTGCCCGAATCGACAATGACACCGCCGATGGAAGTTCCATGACCGCCCAAAAACTTCGTTGCCGAATGAACCACAATATCGGCGCCCCAGTCAAAAGGCTTGTTGAGATAAGGCGTGGCAAAGGTACTGTCGACAATCAGCGGAATACCATTCTCATGGGCAATCTTGGCCACATTTTCAATATCCAGTATGTCAATTTTAGGATTACCGATAATTTCCGCATAAACGGCCTTAGTTTTTGGCGTAATGGCTTTGCGGAAGTTTTCCGGCTCATCGGGATCAACAAAATGCACCGTAATCCCCAGTTTAGGCAGGGTATGGTGAAACAGGTTATAGGTACCGCCATATAAGGCTGCGGAAGATACGATCTCATCACCGGCCTGGGCAATGGTAAGGATCGAATAAGTAATAGCCGCCTGGCCTGACGCAACAGCCAGGGCTCCGACGCCACCCTCCAGGGCGGCAATGCGCTCTTCAAAAACCGACTGGGTCGGATTGAGCATCCGCGTATAGACATTCCCAAACTCGGCCAGCGAGAACAGACGGGCGGCCCGCTCGGTATCTCCCAGCACAAAAGACGTGCTTTGATAAATGGGTACGGCTCTGGCTCCGGTGACTGGATCAGGCACCTGACCGGCATGCAGGGCCAGTGTATCAAAACCATGTTGTCTTTCCTTTTCTTCCGTCATATAAAAATCGCTCCTTTTTTCTTTAAAATTATGTAATATTGCAGTAAAGCGGCCAGCAGCTATTTGCCAAAGCTGACCTTTCCCCTTGTCTTTGCCGGGATTGCCTTTTTGTCTGACTTGCGACAACTCCCGTTCTCAGCAGCAATACGGTTCTGTTTGCTGCCATCTTTATTTTCTTGCGGCGGCAATTGAGCCTGCCGCTCTTGTAAACTGCGGGCACGCCGGGCTGCCTCAATCGTCAAATCATACAACAATCCCATGGGAACTCCTCCTCTTACTAAAATTCACAATATATATTGCGCTATCGTCTACCAGTATTGTCCGAGGCCGGAAAACTGTGTTGTCCGGCGTTTGGCACGATACAGCCTCTTTTTCTGTAGCCAGGCAATACGGTTAAGTACTTCCTCAATTTCTCCTTCGGCCACATAAGGTTCCATACCCCGGTAACCTAGCATGACGGCAGCTCCCGGACCGATCTGCTGTGCCAGTACCATATTACAATCGGCAATGCCTTCCACCAGATTAAGCAGCATTTCCTTGTGGTTGGCATATGCCGGTCTGTCCACATCACGAACGTCATCCAGGTAAAACCGGTCTTCCATGAGTCTGAAAATCCAGAACTTATCGGTAGTGGCAAAGTGCCGGTTAATATACCTGCCATCAACACTGGCCACCGCAACAAGAAAAGCCACCGTCTGTCACCTCCACAAAATGCTGCCAATCAGGCGTCCTGCACCGGAATTGACTTAGTCAATACGCCAGACAATCAGCCTTTTTTCCATAAAGACCAGTACCGTGTCAATGGCTAACCCAAGCAGGGCAATCACCACGGCGCCGGCAAAAATCCAATGAATATTAAAGTTTTCCTGACTGTACAGGATGAACCAACCCAGCCCCGAACTGGCCCCCATCATTTCCGCCGCAATCAACAGGAAAAATGAATAGCCGGCACTAAGCCTTAGGCCGGTAAAAATGGCCGGTGCCGCCGCCGGCAGCACAACCCGGAAAAAAATTTGCCGGCGCTTCAGGCCAAACGACAACGCGGCTTTAAGCAGAGCCGGCTCTACCTGGCGCACACCGTTCATGGTGTTAAACAAGACCGGCCAAAGGCAGATCCAGGCAATAATGGTAAGCTTCGTGGCTTCGCCAATACCTAAAAACAGGATAATGACATGGAACAAAATAAACGGATTGGCTTGGGCGGCAAGCGCAAATAACGGCTCCAGGACCAGCTCCAGCTTAGGAAACCAGCCACCCATCACCAGCCCCAGGGGAATGGCAATAGCCGCAGCCAGCGCAAAACCGCCCAACGACCGTTCCAGGCTAATCGCAATGTGAGGGAGCAAACTGCCCGCCAGCAGCAAATCCCAAATGGTCGTCAAAATGCCGGATAGCGGCGGAATAAACATATTGTTAACCAGCCCCAGGCGGGCGCCGGCCTCCCAAGCGACTAAAAACAGGCAGACCGCCGCTTTATCCGTTAGCAGCCTTTTTGCGTGGCTTATCACTGTCATACAGCACCTCCTAATTGGATTTTCCCTCTGACAGGAAGCCGTCTTACGGACTTTCGGGCTTGTCGTTCGCGGCATCCTTATCCCCACCTTCCTGTTCGGCGCCATGGCCCGGCATCGACATATGGTGGTTATGCCCTTCCGGCGGCGCAGCGTTTGCCGCCCCGTCGTCCGGGTGGGTATGATGATGGCTATGCTGTTCCGCGGTAAAACCTGAGGCGGCGGCTTGGCTGTTGATCCTGGCTACTTCCTGGCCGCCAAAAAACAAAATCCCGATCAGCACGCCTGTTATCAGCGGCAGGTAATAGGTATTCCCGGTAGCCGGAATCTGCCGTTCAGACCTCTGGTCCAACAAAGCAGGCGGTGTTTGCCAAAAAAAGCTGTCCCGTTCCAATTGCAGAATGAATTGATTGATGCCAATGCCTAACAAAATAATAAAGCCACCGCCGGCATACATCCGGGGAATTTGGTAGTTCATGGCCGAGTTATGCACCAGCCAGCCCATGCCGGCACTGGCTCCCAGCATTTCCGCCGCTACCAGCATAAACACCGCCATTTGCGTGCCGACCCGCAGTCCCGTGATAATGGTCGGAAAGGCAGCCGGCAATAACACGTCCCGGGCCATTCTGAACCGCGATACATGCAGGGAACGGGCGGTCTTCACCAGCAAAAGGTCTACCGCGCGGATGCCTGTGATGGTATGAAATAAAATCGGCCACACTGTGACCAGCGAAATTATGGCCAGCTTTTGCGCTTCCCCAATGCCAAAAAACAGAATAAACACCGGTGCCAGGGAAAAAGGATTGACATGGCTGAGCAAACGGAACAGCGGATCAAGCTGCCGTGACAGGCCGGCAAACCAGCCTTCCAGAATAAAGGCCAGTGGTACTGCCACCGCTACCGCCAGCAGCAGGCCGGTCAGGACACGCCAGAGACTAACCACTAAATGGCTGTATAAACTGCCGTCCAGGCCGAGTTGCTTTACAGCCTGCAGCGTAGTGGACAGCGCCGGCAGGAACTGGGCATCGGCCCAGCCCAAACGGGGCGCGATTTCCCAAAGGGCCAGCAGGGCCAAAACCCCCGACCAGCGGAGTAAAACATAGCGCAGCTTAGCTGTGGTCAAATGCATACCATTCCCTCCGTTTATAAGGCTGCCGACGACGAAATGGCTTCGGCAATACTTTGCCCGGCAACCGGCCCGCCTGCTCCGGCAGACTCATCATTTTGCAGCAACTGCCAGATCTTATGGCGAATCCAGCCAAATTCGGCTGAAGAACGGATACCGTCACGGGGCCGGGGCAGATTAATATCCACAACCTCTTTGATCGTACCGGGATTGGCCGTCATAACCGCTACCCGGTCCCCTAAAAATACCGCTTCGTCAATGCCATGGGTAACAAAGATAATGGTTTTCTTGGTTTTTTCCCAGATTCGCAGCAGTTCCTCCTGCAGCGTCTCCCTGGTTTGGGCATCCACTGCCGCAAAAGGCTCATCCATTAACAGCACTTCCGGATCATACGCCAGCGCCCGGGCGATGGCCACCCGCTGCTTCATCCCGCCGGACAGTTCATGGGGGTACCGTTCCTCAAAATTCTTCAGGCCAACCAGTTCAATATATTTCTGGCTGATTTCCCGGCGCTCCTTAGGCGGCACTTTTTTCACTTCCAGGCCAAACTCGACGTTTTTCCGGACCGTTCGCCAGGGAAACAGGGCATATCCCTGTAATACAATGCCCCGGTCCAGGTCCGGGCCGGTAATGAGGCGGCCGTCAATAAAAATCTCTCCCGAACTGGGTTTGGCCAAGCCTGCCACCATATCAAGGAATGTTGATTTACCGCAGCCGCTGGGTCCGACAATCACCAGGAATTCGCCCTGCTTAACTGTAAGGTCCAACTGCTTGATAGCCTCAAATTCACTAAGTCCGCCGTCCCCTTTTTGCTTAATGGTATATACCCGGCGGATATTGCGGGCTACAATCTTATCGTCGCCGGCCGACCCTTGACTCTGCGCTTGTATATTACCGGACATTTTCCTTCCTCCTCATGGCGCTGCTGCGCCTTTTTATTTACTTTAAGAAAACATAGAGGCCAAGCTCCATTCAGGAACTTGGCCTCTATGTTTCATAGTCGGACAAGTGTGCAGCCCTATGTTTATCCAAAATGCTCTCTTCAAAATGAGGGTTGTTTTTTAATCTTGAAATAACACCGTGCTAATATAACGCTCGCCTGTATCAGGCAAGATAGCCACAATTAATTGCCCGGCATGTTCCCGCCGTTTGGCCAGTTGCAGGGCGGCAAAAGCCGCTGCGCCCGAGGAAATGCCGACCAGTATGCCTTCCTGCCGGGCCAGGTCCCGTGCCGTTTCCACGGCTTCCTCATTTTTCACCTTATAAATCTCGTCAACAATATCCAGGTTCAGTACGCCCGGCACAAATCCCGCGCCAATCCCCTGTATTTTATGGGCACCCGGTTTACCGCCGGAAAGCACCGGCGAATCAAAAGGTTCTACGGCAATAACTTTCAGCGTAGGTTTGCGTTTTTTCAGCACTTCCCCGATACCGGTAATCGTTCCTCCTGTGCCCACACCGCCGATAATCACATCCACCCGGCCGTCGGTATCGGCCCAGATCTCTTCTGCCGTTGTTGCCCGGTGGATAGCCGGATTGGCCGCATTGTTAAACTGTTGGGGAATAAACGAGTTCGGTATTTGCGCCGCCAGTTCCTCAGCCTTGCGGACGGCGCCTTTCATACCCTCCGCTCCCGGGGTCAGCACCAGCTCTGCGCCATAGACCTTTAGCAGGCTGCGCCGCTCGGTGCTCATGGTTTCCGGCATAGTCAGGATCAGACGGTAGCCCCTGGCAGCGGCAATAAAGGCCAGGGCGATGCCGGTATTGCCGCTGGTCGGTTCGATAATAACGGTATCCTTACCGATTAGCCCTTGCTCCTCCGCGGCTTTCAGCATGCTAAGACCAATCCGGTCTTTCACGCTCCCGCCGGGATTAAACAATTCCAGTTTGGCAACTACTTCGGCACTTTCGGCTGTTACCACCTTGTTTAATTTAAGCAGCGGCGTACCGCCGATCAGATCGGTTACACTATTCGCTATTTTAGCCATATTCCCACTCCTCATTTCTTTGTTCAGGCATTGCTTTCATCAATGTACGAAAAAGCATCCTTCTCATACCAGTCGTCCCGGTACGGCAGGCGGATATTTTGCCCCAGACTCCGGTTAAACGCCGGATTCCGGAGAATTCTGGCCAACCGGCGGGCAAATTCAAATACGCCGGCATACCCCAAAAAGAGCTGGCTCTGGTGAAAAAGAGGAATAACGGGAATACCCTGTTTGGCGGCCCAGGCATTGGTGCCCACATGGCCGACATACACATCGGGTTTCAGCCTGTGTACCAGGTTTGCCATTTCAAAGGGCTGCCCGGTAGCGACATTAAAGGGAATCTGCTGGATAGCCTCCTGTTCACCCAGCATTTCATCGCCGAATTGATCATAATGGTAGGCCCGCAGCCCAATGACTTCCAGCCCTAAATACTGGAGCAGTTCGGCATTGGCCACGACACGGATTTCCCCGCCGCCGACCAGCACCCGTTTGCCCTTGAACAACTCCCGGTAAGGGGCTAGGGCTTCTTCCAACTGCCTGACCTCCTGATCAATAAACCGCGCTGCCTCTTTTTCCATACCAAAAAATTCGGCAATGTCCTGAATCCAGCGATTGGTGTATTTTACACCGATTGGAATGGTCCGGAGAATAAAGGGAATATGGTATTTCTCTTTCAGATGTTCAACAAAATAGTCGTCATGGGTCGCGCAAATACTTACATTTAAGGCCGCTTCAGTCGCTTTTTTAAAATCCTCCGGATGAGCATAACAGGGCAGGATGTTGAGATTCAAATCCAGCGCCTGCAGCAGCCGTACCAATTCATATTCGTCAATGCGGCTCATGGAAGAAACATTTAATACGTTAACCGTGCGGCTGATGCGGTACTTTTCCAGAAATATTTCCTGTTCATCCCGCTCCAGCCGTTCATCGACCGGATCAGGTTCAATCAAATTGCGCAATATGCCGTGATAGACGGCGTCGTAGGCGCTGGCCATAATTTTCGTTTTAAAGCCTTCACAATGGACCGGCACAATTTTGGCCTTTACTTCCTTTTGCACCTGTTCCACCACACTGTCGACATCATCGCCGATAATGGCCGGCACACAACTATTTACAATGATAATGGCGCTGGGGCGGAATTCCTGTTCAGCATGTAAAATAGCCTCACGCAAATTGTCTTCGCCACCGTTAATAACTTCGGCTTCTCTTAAATTGGTATTCACCCAGATCAGACCCCGGGCACTGCTATCGCGCAGTTGCTGAAACCCCTTGTTAATGCCCGCCTGCGCCAGACTGCCGCCACCGCAGCCCACCGGACCATGAACAATCACCACGGCATCGCGGATGGTATTTAAAATCGCCAGGCTTAAATTCAACTGACAGCCCTGAGTCTGGGCGAATTTCCGTTTGATCCCGTTGAGACAACCCTTTTGTGATTGATCTACCAACCGGCCGCTCGGTCCACCGTAGGCATTGCAGGCCTTTAAGCGGTCCTCGCGCACCGGGGGCGCTTTTTCCTGTATATAATCCATTGATACCGGCTCCCTTCCTTATCGGTTGCTTACCAATATTCCCAGTACATCCTCGGTCAACCGCAAGGCCCCGCTATACCCGGCATAAGCCCGGTCCAGCACTACCCGGTTGGAGATGGGATAGGCCACACTTAAATGAGCGGCCCCCAGGGTATCGGCAAAATCTTTTTCCAGGCTGCTGCCAAAGACAAAAGCCGGACTAAACGAATCAAAATATCGGTTGTTCCGGTTCCGGGGCCAGGCCTTGCTAAAATGCTTGCCCACACTGGCCGTATCGGTATCGAATATCACTTGCGGCTCAACCCCGCATAACCCCTGAAAGCGCTTTCTTACCGACTCCTGTTCCGCCTCCTCCAGATCATCAGTGATTACCACCAGCTCCGGCAGCCAGCCCAGGTCATCGGCCAAAAATTTGGTTAACGCCGACGCATAATTGGCATCGGCTACGACTACGCTGTAGCGCTGAAAATCAAGATCGTTATACACATCGGCTAACCGCACCAGGTAATCATAATAACGCTTCTTTTCTCCGGCAATAACCTTTTCCAGCTCGTGGCCTGGAATGTTCAACGCCCTGCCAACGGTACGCAAAAACTCCTCCGTGCCGGTTGGCCCGATGGGCAGCGGGGCAATCACATAGGGCACGCCATGCACTTCTTCAAATACTTTAGCCGGTTCCACGCCGGACACGTCGGATACAACAATATTCAAGCGGGCTGCCGCCGCAGATTTTAGGTTTTCCAGTGTTTCCCCTTCGCCAAAAAAGGTGTTGACCTGATAGCCCAGCTTCTGAATCAGCGCTTTCAAGACCTGCAGGTTGCCTTTCCAGAATACGTCCTGCACCGGAACCAGGCCAAACAGGTTCACCGTCTTCTCTTCCTTCACCGGATTAGGGGTAACAAAATCACGGAATAATTTGCTGAGAACAATATCATAGCCCTGATACGAGTTGCCCTTGAACCCGCCTGTCTCGGCTGCCAGTACCGGTTCTCCCGCCTGGCGGAACCGATTAGCTACGGCAACGGCGTCATCACCGATAATATCCACCATACAGCCTGTTACAACAAAATATAAATCGCCGTCAACCACTTCCAGCGTGCTGGCGATCTGTTCTTCCAGACGCTCCTCACCGCCAAAGACAATATCCTTCTCGTAGATATTGGAGCTGGGCAGGGCCTGGCCGGCACAGTAGCTGCTGCCCAGATAACCGGCGGCTCCGTTTAAGGCATTGGTGAAGTTGCCGCCGCAGCCGGCAGCGGCATGCAGGATGGATATGGTCCGCGGCAGGGCATTTAACGTGGCTACCGCACCGCCCATAGTGCACAAATAACGCGGCCGGTCAATAAATTTGCTCATATACTTGCCTCCCTGTCAGATAAAAATAATAGTATTAAAACAAAAAAGGCAAAGAGGATTCCGTAAAGGATTCTTCTTTGCCTTCAGTATGGATATACTGATCAGTCAAATCTCATAGCCTGCGACTGGCTTATTCCAAGCGAGCCTGGTTAAGACCGCTGCCATGCCGTCATCACTTCGTTATTCACTTAATGAATATCGTGCACTCACTCAGAAATCTTGCCGCTATCGCGCAAAGCCCGGCACGGGAGTATGAAAAAAGCTAAGGCATACCCTAGGGAGGGTACTAACCTTAGCCTTCAGTTATTCTGATCAGCAAATGCTCTCATTCATTATTTTCTTTAATTATAATGATCTGTATTTATTTGTCAAGCGAAAATATTGTCTGCCGGGACCGGACCGGCGGTCCACAGCCTGTCATAACAAACCGGTCTTGTCAGGAATGATAAAAACGGGAAGCCGGCCCATGTACAATGCAAGACCTTTGCGGAGGGTAGCCGGCTTCCCAAATATAGGGGAAGCAACGTCAAAAACCGGTTACTGAAAATCTTCCAGTACCAAGGAATAGATATCCTCAACCAGCCGTAAGGCCCCTTCATAGCCTACATAGGAGCGGTTTAGCACCAGGCGGTTGGTAACCGGTGTGGCCAGGGAAAGCTGATAGCCGTTAATTTCCCGCGATAAAACACGGTCCCAGGCGCTGCCCAGAATGAGAGGCCGGCTGCGGAAGGTAAGCTTGCGGATATCTTCATGAATTTCGCCACCGTCATTGCTGAAAACCACCTTCGCCTCAATGCCGTCCTCGAAGTTTTTAAATTCTGCCGTTATGCTGTCCTGGTATTCTTCGGCAACGCCATCAGTGATATACTGGGTTTCCGGCAGCAAACCCAAATCATTGATTAAAAAGCGGGCTACGCCAAGCGCATAGAAACTATCGGCAATGGAAACAAACCGCCGGGGCATCAACTGCGTTTCCAGCAGGGAATCGGCAGCCCGGTCAATGTAATAGTAATAATCCTGCTCCAGCTTGTTAATGATTTTTTCCACCCGTTTGCCCTCGATGCCGGCATAGGTTCCCACGGTGCGTAAAAAATTCGCCGTTTCGGTCGGTCCGATCGGCAGCACCGGATAATGCAGATAAGGCGTGCCAAACTTCGCCTCCAGATGTTTTACATTTTTGAGGCCTACCCAGGGAGAAACCAGTAAATTAAACTGGGCTTTCGGTACCCGCCGCAAGGCCTCCAGCCCGTTGCCCGGACCGAAAATAATGTTGGGCGTCAGACCCAGCAGCGCTACCAGTTTTTCAATCTCCCGGAGGTTACCCACCCAGAAAGGGTCCTGGTAAGGCACAACGGCCCAGATGTTCACCAACCTGGCCTCTTTTTCCGCGGCTGGCTGCAAATACTGTTCGATAATGGCATCCAGCACCAGCTCATGGCCAAACAAGTTACTGCCTTTAAAGCCGCCTGTTTCCACAGCCACAACCGGCTTGCCCTGTTCCTGAAACCGGCGGGCCACTTCGCTTACATCGTCACCGACAATATCGGAAGTACAGCCGGTCAAAATAACAAACAGCCCGGCATCAATGACTTTAAGGGCATTGCTCACAATATCACGCAGCCGGTCGTCACCGCCAAAGATGACTTCCTTTTCCCCGATATTAGTGCATGGCACCGAGTGGCCGCCGACATAACCCGACCCCTGGCAGCCATTGGCCGAGCCCAAGGTCCGCCATAACTTCTGACCGCAGCCCGGTCCGGCATGCAAAATAGGCGCTGCCTTTTCAATAGCCAATACCGATTGATAGCCACCCAAGGCGCATACATGGCGTACCTGCTCTACAAATCGCGACATTATCCCACCTCGTCCTGTAAAAAAGTAAAGCTATCCTGCTCCATCCACCAGTCGGTATAAGGAAGAGTGACCCTGGCTGACAGCTTTTTGACAAAATTACGGTTTGTCAAAGCGTCCAGCACCCGAAAGCCAAAATCCACCAGTCCCTGATAGCCATAGGCGGTATATTCGTCACCAATCATAATCGACGGTATGCCCAGTTTGGTAGCCCAAACCGTCATGCCCGGATGGCGGCCGATATATAAATCAGGTTTTAGTTTATTAAGCAGATTCATCATTTCAAACACCTGCTGGTCGGCCACGCTAAAGGGGATATCCTCGGTTCCTTCCAGCAAATGCTGTACCGTTTCCGGTGACTGGCCGCTGTCATACTGCGGATCGTAATGCCAGGAGGCACCCCAGATAATCTCAACGCCCAGTTCCTGCAGCGTCCGGATGTAGTCATGGGCAAAACTGGGTCCCATACCGACAACCGCTTTTTTGCCTTTGAGTTTTCCCCGCAGTTCGGCCAGTTCACCGGCAATCCGGTCTTTTTCTTCCTTTATATAAGCTTCCACGGCCGCTTCCTTGCCGACAATCTTTCCCAATTCCCGGAGCCAGTTGTCCGTCCCCGTTATACCGTGCGGCTGCAATGCTTTCACATAAGGAACTCCATATTGCTGTTCCAGGGCATTGCCGAAGTATCCCCCCAGCGTGCCGCAAATACTAATGGTCGCCACCGATTCGGAGGTTCGCGCCAGTTCGTCTATCGAACTATAGGGCACCATAAATACCGGCTCCAGACCAAACCTGGCCAGCATGGCCGTAATCTGTTGGCGGGCGCTGCCCCGAAAATTAATCAGGTTTACCTTATTGGTTTTCTTTTCCGGCGGTTTGACAATTCCCGTTAAGATGGCATGGAAGGCCGCATCAAAACCGGAAGCCCAGATTTGTGATTTAAACCCTTCGCAGAAGACGGGCGTCAACGGCACCGGAATCTCGTCTCTTAATTCATCCAGCGCGCTGATAATGTCCTCGCCGATAATGCCTGATACGCAGGAAGTGGTAACAAAGATAGCCTTCGGCTGAAACCGCCGATAGGCTTCCCGCACCGCGTCCTTCAGTTTGGCAACCGCCCCGAAAACGGTATCTTCCTCCACCATATTGGTATTAAGAATATTGATATTCCGGTACTCCAGGCCTCTGACCTTGCGGCCCCATTTATCCTGTTCATTGGCCCCGGCACTGTCACCGGCACAGCCGATTGGCGCGTGATTGACCACTGCCGCATCGACAATACCGGACAGATAATTTTGGGCGCAACCGGAGCTGCAGGCACTGGCCTGGCTGAAGCATCTGCCTTTATTTTGCAACGAACAGCCTGATACACGGGCTCCCAAATCCCGGATGGTGCCCTGGTAACCGGTAATGGAGCCCAGACGGTTCTCCCGGATGGCTACTTCGGGAAGCTCTAAATTAATCGCCATAGCAATGGTACCTCCTCTATCCACTTCACACTAAATATATTGTCATGACGGCCGCCACTGCCGGCGGCCGTCATGACACCTTACGTCCCGGCAGGTTTACCTGCCAAACATCAACTGTCAAACGAATGAATCACCAAATCGGAAGCCTTTACCTTGCCTTGCGGGATAACCTTATTGGCTTCCAGGTCCTTGATCCAAGGTACAATTTCGTCTTCCACTATTTTGGTATCGGTAGCATAATAATGAGTGGCATTGACCGGCACATGAATCCAGTCCTCGGTCATTTTGCGAGCCTCTTCCGGATTGTCATTCGCCCATTTTTGAGCCTTGGCAATGGCTCTGGCGAATTTTTTAATGATTTCCGGATTTTTGTCAATAAAGTCAGTCGTAAAGTAGTAATACCCTACACCACCGCCTACGCCCAGACCGGCATCCAGGCTGTCGGCTATTTTGACCATGCCGGCATCTTCCATGGATTTATAGTAAGGCGGATGCACCCCGGCCACACCGACCAGCCCCTGCTTCAATGCCTGTACGGCCTGCACGTCCGGCATGGATACCCACTCAATCTTGCTCCGGTCCAGCCCCTGTTTATCAGCTATTTGGCCGGCCAAGAAATCAGCGCAGATATTCTTGGTAATCGTCGAAAATTTAACGGTCCCTTCTTTGCTGTTTAGATCTTTAAAAGAATGGATATTGCCGTCTTTTTGCGGATTGACATACCAGAACATATGGCGCAGTTTGGGGTCCTGGTCGGGAGTAGGATCAATCCCGGCCCGGACAACGCCTTTAATTTTCGCCCCGCCGGCTATCGCCACGGCCAGGGTATTGGGATGAGCCGATCCCACATCATTATTGCCATTAAGTACCGACGGAATTTGCTGGGCCGGCTGTGTATCGCCGGTATAGACAATCTTTAGCCCTTCTTCAGCAAAAAAGCCTTTTAAATCCGCCACCACCCAGGGAGTGGATTCGCAATTGGTTTTTGACCAGGTTTTAATGGGAAATAAATTATCTTTCGCATCGGTTGTTTGCGCACTTTTAGCCCCTTCGCCACCGCTGACCGGCTTATCGGCAAAATTGGCACCATAGGCGATACCGCCGATAATCGCCAGCCCGATAAGACCGGCTATAATACTTTTAACTGTCTTTTTTTCCGCCATATTTCTTCATTCCTTTTTTTAAATTTGATAAATCCCTAATATTCCGGTGTATGTTCCTGCCAGCTAATCAGTTTACGCTCCAACTTGCCGAACAGGTAATTCAGGCTAAGCCCCAACCCGGATATGACCACAGTAGCGGCAAATAAAATAGGAATCTGATAATTGATCTGGGCATTCCAGACCAGCCAGCCCAAACCGCTGCTGGCGCCGATCATTTCCGCCGCAATCAGCATAAAGAAGGCTACGCCCGAACTCATTTTAAGGCCGTGAAAAATAGCGGGTGCCGCCGCCGGCAATATCACTTTATAAAACAGTTCCTTGCCCTTGACCCCCATAGACTGGGCCGATTTAATCAGCAAAGGATCAATTTCCTTAACACCGGTTATGGTATGCAGCAATACAGGCCAGACGCAAACCCAGACAATCATGGCCACTTTGGAAACCTCACCAATCCCGAATAGTAAGATAAATACCGGAAAAAGGGAGAAAGGATTGACGGCATTTAACAGACGCAAAACCGGTGTGGCAATCCGTTCAAACAGCTTAAACCAGCCGCCCAGAAAAAAGCCCAGCGGAATACCGACAACTGCCGCAATGGCAAAGCCCCCCAGCGCCCTCCCCAGACTGGCACTGATATGCTTGAGCAACGTTCCGTCAAGCAGGAGTTCCCGCAAGGTTGCCAATACCACCGACGGCGGCGAAATAAAGGTCTGTTCCACCCAACCGACGCGGGGAGCGATTTCCCAAAGCAGCAGAAAAATAATAATGGAGCTATTCGTATACAGGCCGTCGCCAAACCACCTGGCGATACCTTGCACAGACAACAACCTTTTTCGGCCTGAAGATGTTTCCTTCCAGATCACTTCCATCACCACCACTCCTTTCTTTAACAAAATTCAACTAGCCCACCAAGCCCGGTTACTGTTTCCATTCGAGAAGATTTTCCTCCAGCCAGTAAATAAAATAGTTAATCGCCATTCCCAGTATAGCAATGATAATCGTCGCGGCAAACAGGCGGGGAATCACGAAATTCATTGATGAATTTTGCACGAGCCAGCCCAGTCCGGCGCTGGCGCCGATCATTTCCGCCGCAATCAGCATCAGAAAAGCATGGGAGGCTCCGGTACGGATACCGGTGAAGATGACCGGTGCCGCACCGGGCAGCAGCACTCTGGTGAAAATGGTCAGCCGGCCAGCCCCCACCGAACGGGCGCTTTTAATATACAACGGATCAATCTGCTGCACCCCGGCAATCGTGGTAAACAGCACCGGCCAGATGGTGGACCAGAAAATAATGCTGACTTTGGCAATCTCGCCAATTCCAAAAAAAAGAATAAAAATGGGAAACAAAGAGAACGCATTGATCTGTCCCAGCAGACGCAGCAAAGGCCTTACGTGACGGGACAGAGTGGGAAAAACACCGCCTAACACAAACCCTGCCGGGATAGCAAGGACAAGGGCCAGCAGCAGTCCCAGCAACGTTCGCTGCAAGCTCGCCGCCATATGAATAAACAGCTCCCCATTGGCCAACAGCTTGCCAATGGCCTGCAACACCGCGGAGAAAGGCGGAATGAACTGAGCATCAAGCACTCCCACCCGGGGAAGGACCTCCCACAATAGGAAAAAGAAAATCACCCCGGAAATATCAATTAGCCGTTCGCTTAGTTGACGCAATACCTCTTTCATACTCAGTTGCCTCCTGCTTAATTAACACTTCGACCGCATAACGCAGGCCGTTTTCCACACTGTCACAATATTCGATGGCGGTAACGCCCCGGCAGCTTAGCTTATCCTTGGCATGGGGGCCGATACGCATGGTCAGCACCGCATCACAGTCCTGCAAGGCATCAATGGTTTGATCCCGCCTGTTTTCGCCCTCTTCGCAATCGGCCATACCGGAACAATACTTACTGGCCGAGCGCTGTTCCATAGGCTGAAACGTATATCCGTCACCCTGATAAATCGTAAAGCCTGTCGCATGTCCGAAGTGTTGATCCACCAGCTTGTTGTATTTGGAAGTAACGGCAATCCGGTATTGTTTTCTTACCGGATTGTATACTTTTTTCGTCTCACCCGTACGGTTTGCCATACGAAACTCCTGGGAACGGTCTTCGTGGAGCCTGCCGATGGCATCGGCCCGGCATTGCTGACAGTGACGCATTTGCGGCAAGTCAAGCTGGCAAAGATTTCTTAGTTCATTGACCTCTTTCATGCTGGTTTGCGGAAAATTCTCGAAATTACTGCCGGTTGCCGGAATTAGCGGCATAATATTGGTAACAAATACGCCCAGCTCCTTAACCTTTTTTACAACCTCGGGAATATGGTGATCGTTAATGCCTTTGATCATCACCATATTCACCTTTACCAGTATGCCGTGCCCGGTTAAGTACCGGATACCTGCCAACTGGTTTTGTAACAAGATCTCGGCTGCTGCTTTTCCTTCATAGCGGCGGCCCTGATAGGTAATAAACTGATATATCTTAGCGCCAATCTCGCTATCCAGCGCATTCAGCGTAACGGTAACATGATGAATCCCCAGCTCTACCATTTCGGCCGCATAGTCCGGCAGCCGCAGTCCGTTGGTGGACAGGCAGAAAACCACCTCAGGCGCGATGGCCTGTATCGCCTTAATTGTCTGTTTGGTCGCCTGCCAGTCGGCCAGCGCATCACCCGGCCCGGCGATCCCCACAACACTCAGGTCTTCCACCTTTTCCCGGACCCAGACAAACTTTTCCCTGGCCAGTTCAGGAGTTAATACCTCGCTGGTAACACCCGGCCGGCTTTCATTCACACAGTCGAATTTACGATTGCAGTAATTGCACTGGATGTTGCACCGGGGTGCCACCGGTAAATGAATACGCGCGTATTTGCTGTGCGCTTCGGCGGAATAGCAAGGATGCCTTTGAGTCTTTTCCCAAACTGACTGACTGATACTTCCCGGGCAAACGCAAGTCATACTATCACCTCTTTCTCTCCCATCACCAACCGTATATTAATAAAAAGGCTGCAGAAATCGTCTGTTTCTGCAGCCTTCAGTCGGGTCTGATCAGCTTGTTGCCTGGGGAACCACTGCTTTATTCACACTGCACAGTCTGGCGGATCTTTTTCCGTCTGACTGCGTCAGCCAAACCTTGAAATAGGGACCGCTATTTCTGCGGTTTTACTTCCTTGCCAGCCGAAAGAAGCTCTCGCCAGGCCGGCTGTCTCATTAAACCAACGGTTCCCGGACAACTCTTTTCTATTAAATAGCCGCCGCCTTCCCCCGCACTTCACCTGTCTCCAGGGCCAGCAAATGATCAGCCCATTTGGCTGCCCACTCGCGCAGTTCCGAAGTGTCTAACGGTGACGGAACTTTCGATTCCGTAGTATCAATGATTTTCTGGGCCAGTTTCCCATAAATCTTGGCCTGCTCGGAATTAGGCGCGGCTTCTACCGCCGTCTTACCCTGCAGCTCGGCCTGGGTTACTGTTACCGAACGGGGAATATACTCTACAACCCGCGTTTGGGTTCGATCAACAAAATCATCGACAATATCCTTGGCATAGGGCGCATTAATCGAATTGGCAATTAAACCACCCAGCAGGGCGCCGCCCGAATTGGAGTACTTTTTAATCCCCTTGAACAGATTGTTGGCGGCATACACGGCCATGAAATCGGCCGACGATACAGTAAACACGTGCTCGGCAATACCCTCGCGGATGGGAACGGCAAAGCCGCCGCATACTACGTCACCGAGAACATCATAGATAATCACGTCTAAGTCAAGTTCCTCATATACCTTCAGTTGTTTTAAAAGCTGTACGGCGGTAATGATACCGCGTCCGGCACAGCCCACTCCCGGCGCCGGGCCGCCGGCCTCCACGCAATAGATGCCGTTAAACCCTTTAAAAATAACATCCTCCGCCTTTACCTGCGTTTTTTCCCGCAAAGTATCCAGCACAGTGGGGATGTACGTACCGCCCCGCAACGTATTGGTCGAATCAGCCTTCGGGTCGCAGCCGAACTGCATAACCTTTAGTCCCAGCTTGGACAATGCCGCGCTGATATTGGAAGTGGTGGTTGATTTACCAATTCCGCCTTTGCCATAAATAGCAATCTGCTTAATCTTTTTACTCATCTTTTATCCCCCTGTGTTTTTAAAATTTAGAACCCGGCTAATGCGCGGATTTTATGCCTATCAGAAGTTTTATTTCCGATAAACCAAAAAAGACCAGAAGAACATTTCCGCAGAAATGCCTCTGGCCTTTAGCTTGATAACTAATCAGCATATGAATATTAAATAATAGCTCTTTTGTTTATTATACTCAAAAGTTTTTAAAATGCAAGCATTTTTTTCAAAAAATAGTGTTTAGTGTAAAAAATGGGTAATACAGTTATATTCCATCACCATGGACTCCTTCCACCTCATGAACACGCCGTTTTTCAGTTTTTTCAATTTGTTCTACTTTGCCGTTGGCAAAACGAATAACCAGTTGTCCATACTGGATTTTTTGCAGTTCGGTAACAATCTGTGCCTGCAGCGGATGAACGGATACGGGCTTGCCATACTTTACGTAGCCGGCTTCCCGGCTTTTATTGGTAATGATATATTTCTCTGTTTTTTCAATTTTGACAACATAGCCGTCCTGTATCGTCAAAATCAAATAGCCGTTTTCCGCGGAAAACAAAAAATGATTCACGATCTCCAGTACCTGATTCTGAAGCTGCCTGCCCAAGGTATTTTTTCCCGGGCTGCGCGCACTGCGCACTTCGGCTGTAATATTTTTTCTGGCAGTAGGATGATCTGACATATAACTCCTCCTTGATTAACATACTTAGGGCTAAGGGCACAGATATTTCCCTCGCGCCTTCAGTTAAATTCCTGATCAGCCGCGCCATTGACAAGCGTAGTCGATGAAAAACAAAAAAGACCAAAAGATTTTCCCCTGGGAAAAAACTTTTAGCCTTCAGTTTTTCTGATTAGCTTATTCTTTTATTGAGTTAAATTATAGCAAGTTCCCTGCGCTACGTCAATACGGTTGTAATAAGATGCATTTACTTTTTTTACCTGCCTATATAAAAATTTATTAGTTCTTTGGCTTGAATGCTTGCGGGAAATATGCTACGATTCAACCACTATTATTTGCAAAGTATACCCCTTCGGATGGTGATAAATATGTTTGACCTGGTGCTTGCCAACGGCATTCTTATTGACCCGGAGAAGCTGATCCGTTTTACCGGCCATATCGGCATTAGCGGCGGAAAAATCACTGCGATCAGCAAAACCGAACTTCCAGGTGTCCGGCAATTGGATATAACGGGCAAAATCGTCTGCCCCGGTTTTATTGATATTCACGGTCATGTGGAACTGGACGCCTACTGCGGCGAGTTGTCGCTGCGACAGGGAATTACCACAACGGTGGGCGGCAACTGCGGCTTTAGTCCTTTGGATATTAACGGCTTTTTCGCCAAACAGGAAAAAGACGGCTTTATTGTCAACCAAGCCGAACTAATCGGCCACTCCTTCAGCCTCCGGGATAAAGTGGGCATCAAAGATCCCATGCAGCCGGCCACGACAGAGCAACTGGCCAAAATGGAATATCTGGTGGAAGAAGCTTTTGAAGCGGGGGCCTGCGGCCTGTCACTGGGCCTGGCTTATGCACCGGGCAGCTCGGACGAGGAAGTGTCCCGCTTAAGCAGACTGGCCGCCCGCTACGGCCGGATCGTCGCCGTTGATACCCGGATGGCTACCGGGATTGATATGTATTCCCTGGTAGAAGCCGTCAATATAGCCCGTCATACCGGCGCCCGGGTCCAAATCTCCCATCTGGTCTATCAATACGGCACCGGCATGATGGAAGAGGCGCTGGCGGTTATCAACCGGGCCCGCGCCGACGGCCTGGATGTCCGCTTCGACAGTGGGATGTACACCCAATGGGCCACCCATATCGGCGCCGCCCTGTTCCAGGAAGACTATATCCGGGACAACGGCTGGGACCTGCAGGATATCGTCGCCATCACCGGCCCGTATAACGGACAGCGGCTGACGCCAGCCTTGTATCACGAACTGCGCACCCAGGCGCCGCATACGGCAGTGGTTGTGCTCACCGGCATCGAAGAGGAAATTTATCTGGCCCTGACCCACTCCTTTGCCATGCCGTCTACCGATACCGGCGCTTATGCCCCCGGCGAGGGACACCCGCAAATCGCCGGCAGTTTTCCTCGCTATTTTAAGAAGATGGTGGCCGAACGGTATGAGTTGACGCTCATGGAAGCAGTTCGCAAGGCTACCCTGCTGCCGGCCGAAACGCTGGGACTTCATACCAAGGGCCGCCTGCGGGAAGATATGGACGCCGACCTTGTCGTTTTCGACATAAAAACCTTGATCGACAAGGCCGATTTCGGTCTGCCCGACGTTCCGCCCGAAGGAATCGAATATGTCTTCCTCAACGGCAGGCTGGCCCTGGATCACGGGGTCATCCGGGATGCCAAGGCCGGTCAGGCTGCCCGCTGCATCAAACCGGTATACGACTATCAGATTTAAAACCGAAAAACAAAGGCTTTTGCCAAGTCCCCGCGGACCTAGGCAAAAGCCTTTATTTTTACTTGTTAGTGGAAAGCACAGTGCCTTGCTGCGCTGGTGCAGCCACATATTTTTGCAGTTTTTTCACCGCCGGCAGGGCGACAACCGCCGCCACACCGATCTGCACCAAATTACCGGGGACGGAGGTCAGCGGCGCCACCCAGTTGCCGTAAATAATTCCCTCGGCGCCGTAATAGCCAACCACTTTGATCAGGCAAGCGGCGATCAGCGCCAGAAAATAAGCCTTCATAGTCCGGTTCCGTTCGGCGATAGCGCCAACGGTATATCCCATCAGACCGACAATCAGCAGGGTAAAGGGAGCCCACAGAAACCAGCCGCCCACTACATCAAACAGAGCCATACCGATGCCACCGGCCAAAGCGCCGGTCCAACGGCCGTAAAGAATGGCGAAAATAAAAAGCGGCACATTTCCCAAATGAATCAGTCCGCCGTTGGCGGCAATGGGAAGACGAAGATTAACAAAGGATGTACAAATAAATACGAGAGCAATACCTAACGCGGCATAGGCCAGTTGTTTTGTCTGGCTGAACGCTTGTTGTTTCATACTTTTTCCTTCCTTTCCTATAGCCATGGCAGCCTGCCTGTATAGGCTTACTAAACAGAAAAGGCTGTCACCAAAATAGCATAACGTCCTTTTGGCATTGCCCCAAAAGGACCAAAAAGGCTAGGCCTACCTCCAAAATACTTGAAAAATTTCCGGCTTACTAAAATCCGTAAACTCGCTTCGCTCAAACAACTACCCAAAGGGCACAGGCGGATTTCTTAACGTAAGCCAAAAATTTTTCATCCTGCGGAACGTATTTTTCCGGAAAGGCCGAACGGGGAACGAACAGGCTACCGAAACTTTTTTATTGAAACAGGCTCTTTTCTGCCGGTCGCTCCTTTATTTCAGACGGTGAGCCGCGTGATAGGTCGGCCCGACATATTGATTGAGCGGGAACGAGTGCTCGATCGCCTTCGTGATAAAGGCTTTCGCCTGGCGTACGGCGGCAGGGACATCAAGGCCCTTGGCGAGGCCGGCGGTAATGGCCGATCCATAGGTGCAGCCGGCACCGTGCGTATAGGCCTGCTTAAATAGCGGTGATTCCAGCGTTTCAAAGCGGTTGCCGTCATACAGCACATCCACCGCCGTGTCCAAGCCGGACTTGGCGCCGCCTTTGATCAAAACATAACGGGGTCCCAGCTTGTGAATCGCCTCGGCAGCAGCCTTCATCTCCTCAATAGACTGGATATGTTTGATGCCGCTTAACTGGCCTGCTTCAAAAATATTAGGAGTAATAATGGCTGCCCGGGGAGCCAGCTCCTCACGGATGCTGACGGCCGCTTCCGGGTGCAACACCTCGTCAGTGCCCTTGCAGACAAGCACCGGATCAATGACTACATTTTTAACCGAATACTGGTCAATCTTGCGCGCTACCAGCGCGATGACCTCGCTGCTGGCCAGCATGCCTGTTTTCAGCGCATCCACGCCGATACCGGCCAGTACGGTTTCCATTTGAGCTTCCAATACCTCCAGCGGCAAGGGATACACATCGTGAGCCCAGCCGTTATGGGGATTTTGTGCTACAATGACGGTGATCGCCGTCATTCCGTATACGCCCAGTTCCTGCATGGTCTTCAAGTCGGCCTGCAAGCCGGCGCCGCCGCTTGTATCCGAACCGGCTACTGCCAGTGCTTTATAAATAGTCATAGAAATCAATGCCTCCTGTATTTAAAAAATAACATGTATAGTATAAAATATATTTGTTCCCTTTAAAATATACAGTTTTATATTTTTTAATAGGTACAGTTTTTTTTATAAAGGAGTTTGACTATGGATTTACTATTACTTGATCCTACCTTGCCCGAACCGCTGTACATCCAGCTATATCAGCAATTTCGGCGTCAAATTGAACAGGGGAGCCTTAGCGCCGGCGAGAAGCTGCCCTCCATCCGCAGTCTGGCCCGGCAACTCACCATCAGCAAAATCACGGTGGAAAAAGCCTATCTGCAGCTTATGAGCGAAGGCTATATTGAAAATGGCAACCGCTCCCGCTATACTGTCAGTCCTTTTGAACCCAGCGTAGCACCACCGGTCGCCAAGAATCCCCTGCCGGCCGCCCGGATCGTCAGTCCGCCGCCTGCACCGCCCATCCGCTATGACTTCGCCAGCGGTGAAATGGACGGCAACGGCTTTAACTTTCCCTTGTGGAAACGGTATATCAATAAAGTATTCGCCCGCCCTGACCAGTTAACCGGCTACGGCCATTACCAGGGAGAATTGGAGCTTAGACAGGAGCTGGCCCGTTATCTGCAAAGCTCCCGCGGCGTAGCAGCCCATCCGGAGCAAATTGTGATCGGCGCCGGTGTGCAAAATCTGCTCCATATGCTTTGCAGTCTTTTGAAACCGGAGCATACCAGCATCGCTTTCGAGGAACCGGGCTTTAAAAACGGCCGGCGCATTTTCGCGGACAATTCCTTCACTATTATTCCCGTCGGCATGAACGCGGACGGCCTGAATATGCAGGAGCTGCAAACCAGCCAGACCCGGCTGGTTTACTTAAGTCCGTCCCACCAATTTCCCACCGGTTATATCATGCCTATCGGCCAACGCCACCGCCTCCTGGCCTGGGCTAAAACCGCCCAAGGGACGATTATTGAAGACGATTACGACAGCGAATTCCGCTATTTCGGCCGGCCCATTCCGGCACTGCAGGGACTGGACCGGGATGGCTCCGTTATCTATGTAGGCTCCCTGTCCAAACTTATTCCCCCCTCCATCCGTATCAGCTATATGGTACTGCCGCCGCGCCTGCTCTATCTGTATCAAAAGAACTCCGCCCTGTATAACCAATCGGCTTCCACCCTGGAACAGCTTGCTCTGGCTGCTTTTATGGCGGACGGGCATTTTGAACGGCAAATCCGGCGACTGCGCAAGCTGTATCAGGAAAAGAGTCTGCTCTTTTATGAGACCATCCAGCGCTGCCTGGGTGACCGGGCCACAATTAATATGACCGATTCCGGTCTTCACACGATTTTGAACCTCCAGACGACCTTATCCACCGGAGAGTTGGTGACCCGCGCCCGCCAGCAAGGCTGCCGCGTAGTCCCGATTGAAGAATATTACTGGGAGAATCCGCCCGGCAAGCTGCCGCAAATCATTTTATATTTTTCCAAAATACCCAGGCAGGAAATTCAGCCAGCCATTGAACTACTTAGATCTGCCTGGTTTGACAAAGTACTAGACATTCCGCCCCATATACAATAAGATGGTTCTAAGGATCGCTGGTTTTATCAACATTTACCAAGCGGCCACACTACCGGAACAAGCCGCGAGTCTGCGGCATACACTGTACCGAATGGCCTTTCTCTTATGATGTTTTTTCAGATACCCTTTCTATTCTTTATAACATTAGAACTACGGCCGGAGTTTAAGGAACCGCTGAACGCGCAAGGCGATAAATCAGCAGTCCTTTAGGGTGTGTCTTCAAGCTATCCGAAACGTCCCCTGCGGCGCTTTTGTGCCATACTTCGTTAACATGTTTTGAGATAGGGGCCACTATTCCCGCAACATGTTGCCTCGTCTGGCGCCAAAATCACTCGCCATGGATCATTCCGTTAGTTTGAAAATACGCCCTTATGAAATTGAATAGTAGGATGTGAATCTGTAATGAAAATTTTTGTGGCCAGACAGCCGATTTTTGATAAGAAGGAAAATGTTGTCGCCTACGAATTGCTGTTCCGTTCAGGAAATTCCCCCGTCTATGACGGTGAAGATGATGATACAGCAACAGCTTCCGTTATTTCCGGCGCCTTCCTGCTGCTGGGCATGGATAAAGCAACCGGAAAAAAACCGGCTTTTGTCAACTTTACCCGCAACAGCTTAAAAAAACTGGCCCGCCAGATTCCGCCCCATTCCATTGTTCTTGAGATATTAGAAACCGTTGAACCTGATGAAGAACTGCTCAGCCTGTGCAGACAACTTAAGCGCTGTGGCTATACACTTGCTTTAGACGACTTTATTTTTGACGAAAAATACTGCGACCTGCTTACCCTGGCAGACATCATCAAAGTAGATTTTATTCTGACCACCGGTAAAGAGCGAAGTGAAATCATCCGACGCGTCAACAACCCCAAGGTTAAGTTTCTGGCAGAAAAGGTGGAAACCAGAGCCGAGTTTGAAGAAGCCGTAGCCTTGGGCTATACTTACTTCCAGGGTTATTTTTTCAGCAAACCTGAGGTACTGTCCGGCGAGGACGTGCCCAGCTACAAAACACAGTATATGCGCATCTTACACGAACTGGGCCGTCCCGATATGGATTTTCAGCGGATGGAACAAATCATCAAGCACGACGTGGCCTTTTCCTTTAAGCTGTTAAAATATATCAATTCTTCCTACTTCGGCTTCAAGAAGACCGTCGACTCGGTCAGGCAGGCGCTCGTCCTGCTGGGAGCGCAGCAAATCCGTCAATGGCTCTTTTTGCTGATTTTGCGTGAACTGGGCAAGGACAGGCCGGAAGAAATCATGGTGTTATCCGTTATCCGGGCGAAATTCGGGGAAAACCTGGCCCGCAAAGCGAACCTGCCGCCCGATATGATCTCCCACGCTTTCACGATGGGCATGTTCTCCCTGCTGGACTGTTTTTTCCAGAGGCCACTGGACGAGGTTTTAGCCGAACTGCCAATTACTGAGGAAATCAAATTGGCTCTCGCCGGTTCCGATCATTCGCTGGGCATCATTTTTCGCCTTATTAGTGCTTATGAAAAAGGCGAATGGGAAGCGGTCTCTGCCTACGCAGCCCGCCTTCATATAAGCGAGTTGGAAATTCCCGACCTCTACCTGCAGACATTGCAATGGATTGAGACATATTTTGAGCAAACACGCTGGTAGCGGTTAGCCTGCTGCCAGCCTAATGCCACCAGCCCTTTTTCGTCCGCCTTATCGAAAAAGAGCCGCAATTTCCTTTCTGCTCGGAAACTGCGGCTCTTTTCTATGTAAAAAAACATCGTTGGAAAAGCTTATTTGGCTGGCTTAAAAAGCTGGAACTACAGCGACACCGTATTTATCCTGGATAAATTTCTTAACTTCCGGCGAAGTCAAAGCCTTATCCAGCTTCTTAATTTCCTCGCGATTTTCTTCACCCTTTCTGACAACAACGACATTGGCATAAGGCGAATCAGCTTCTTCTCTAAACAAAGCACTCTTAGGATCAATTTTAGCCTCCAAAATCCAGTTAGTATTAATCACGGCGCCATCCACATCGGGCAGGCTCCGGGTCAACTGAGCGGCATCCACTTCAACAAAGTTCAGCTTTTTCGGGTTATCCACAATATCACGCGGTGTAGCCTTAAAATCCGGTATGTCTTCTTTCAATTTAATTAATCCGTTTTTCTGCAACAGGACTAAAGCCCGATATTCGTTAGAAGGATTATTAGGAATGGCGATTTGGGCTCCTTCTTTTAATTCACCGGTTGCTTTTACCTTTTGCGAATAAAATCCGATCGGCTCCACGTGCACTTTAGCCGTTACCGTAAATTGGTAGCCCTTTTCCTTACTTACCGAGTCCAGGTAAGGAACATGCTGAAAATAGTTGGCATCAATCTGCTTTTCCGCTAACGCCGGATTCAATTGTCCTTCATCATCCAGTACGACAACTTCCAAATCAACGCCATCTTTAGCTAAAGCCGGTTTGATAAAATTCAAAATTTCAGCATGGGGTACCACCGCTGCCCCTACTTTAAGCACTTTTTTAGCCGGCTGGCTATTGGTTGCGGCACCTTCCTTATTGTTGCCGCAGCCGGCGACGGCTCCCATGGCCAAGACTAATAATGCCAAACCCAGAATAAGCTTCTTGTTCATTTTTATCGACTCCTTTGTTATAGGTTAACCTACCCCTGTCTTCGTTTGTCCAAAACCGTGGCAACACGGTTGCCGGCCCACTGCATACTCTGCACCAGAATAATCAATACGATGACCGTCATGATCATAATATCGTCCCGGTAACGCATATACCCGAAACGTATGGCCAGGCTGCCCAGCCCGCCGGCGCCAATCGCCCCGGCGGTTGCCGTAAAACTGGTTATCGTAATGACGGCAATGGTAAATGCTCTAACTAAAGAGCTAAGCGATTCGGGAATTAACACTTTATAAATGATTTGCAGCGAAGACGCGCCCATGGCCAAGGCAGCTTCAATTTTCCCCCTATCCACCTCCTTCAAACAGCTTTCCACCAGCCTGGCAACAAAAGGGGCGGCTCCCATCGACAGAGGCACCACAGCGGCGGTCGCTCCCAGTGTAGTCCCCACCAGCCAGCGAGCCAATGGCAGGAGCAGCACAATCAAAATCAGATCGGGAAACGAACGAGTGGCATTAATCAAGGTATCCAGCGGTTTATGCACCGAAGGTGCCTCCATGATATGCCCTTTTGCCGTAACGACCAGGCATATTCCTAAAGGCAGGCCAAGCAACACGGCAAACAGCGTCGACATAACCACCATATACACCGTCTGTCCCAACCCGGCTGCCAATAACGGAAACAAGTCCTCTTCCATAATCATCCTCCCTACTTTACTCACATGAACAAAAAAGGCTAAACAGGTCCGTTAAACGAACTTGTTTAGCCTTCTGTCTGTAAGACCGATCAGCTTCTGCTATGCTCTTTTTATAACGCCTTTGCCGTCAAAAGCTCCAGCACTGGGAAATAAAAAAGGCTAAAGAATTTTCGTCTATGAAAACTCTTTAGCCTTCAGTGTGTCTGATCGGCCTTGGGCTACCCGTTAGAATATAAAAATATAATACCAATCTTTATATTTCTTGTCAACGCTTCCCAAGACCTTTTTTATTTACCTTACCGTTTTTGCCGGAAAGCAACTGTTCTCCTCCGGCAGGTTGTTATTTAGACTAACCCTTTGAATCGCTATGCCGCAAAAGTGCGAACCGCTTTAAAAATTGAAGAACAAGGTTGCCGTAGCCACCGTATTATACGAATCAAAGCCGGCGTAATTCTTGTCATAAGGCTTGTATTTTCCCACCGCCAGCCTCAGATCGGCTCCTTTAGCCAAAATATAATCGCTGCCTAGTTCATAACCCTTGATACCGTAGCCGGTTGCCGCTGCCGCACCACCGCCATTGGCGATAGTTGAGGAACCAACCCAGTTCAAAGTGGTAGGCGGCCCGTCAATAGCGTCTTTACCCAAGCTGACATACCGCACGTTAGTCGACCAGGAACCGGGTTTGTTTACATCGGCAAACTTCCAGCGCAGATCAACCCAGTAACCATTTTTTTGAGCATCAGCGCTGGTTGTCGTTCCCTGATAATGGCTGCTGCCATAATTGTTATATGTATTTCTGACCCCTTCCGCCAACAGCCGGAAATCACCAAGCGTAGCATTGATGCCCAGCGCTATATCTTTATAAGGATATCCCGCGGTAGTACTTTGGTATGCCGTGGCCGTTGCGAAAACTTTCAGATTAAAGGCATATTTAAAGTCAGCTCCCCAGAACTTCTCGGTCTGGTTCCAAGCAGTCCCTGCCCCGCCGCTGACATTTTGCGCCCAGGCCGAGCGGGTCAGGCTGGCGTCACCGAGCAGCAATTTACTGGTCAGTTTGCCGGACGTATAGCCTGCCGTGAACCCATCAAAGGCGAAATCATACAGCAAGCCCTGGCCTAAAAACAAAGTTGACCGCCCAATGGTCCCGGTAAAAGCATCCTTACTGTATTTAAACTCGGCCCGGTCAAAGAAAACCTGGCCGTTATTACTGCCTTGCTCGGCTCCGGCCGGCAGAGTGACCCCCGTCGCGCCGGCCGTTTGTCCGGTGGTATTTTGCACTCCGAAGCGGGTGCTTACCGACCAGTTTTGATCAAGCACGGCATCGCCGGTCAACCGCAGGCGCAATTGGCTTCTTGACGCATCAGCGCCCTGGCCGTTGGACTTGCCATTGAGTCCGTAATTATGCTGATAGCGGATTCGGGAATCACCGCTGAACTTAACGCTGCCCACTTTTTGTTCCACCTTGCCTAAACGGGCGTCAATGCTGTCCAGTTCCTTAGAAAATTCAGCAACTAATTTAAGAATTTCCGATTTTTCTGCATCGTCCGCTTTATTATAATTGTCAATCGCTTTAGCGGTTGCTACCGCAAACTCATAGCGACTCAGCGGTTTATCACCCCGGAAATAACCATCCTGATAGCCTTCAATTACCCCGGTACTGACTAATTTATTAATTGAATCATAAGCCCAGTGTTTTTCGTTGACATCCACAAAACTGCTGGCGGCAAAGCCCGTACCGGCTGTTGCTGCCAGAGCCAATGCCAGCAGCCATGTCAAAATTATCTTTTTCTTCATCCATGATCACTCCTCATAATAAATAAGACTTAATTTCAGGGAAAGCTTTAACACCCGCTGAAACGTAGTCAAAGCACATACGAGACGAACCTATTCTTATTCCTTTAGAGAAGCGGAAAGAAACAGGTCGTCAGGGAAACTATTAACTTTTACTTCTCATGCCGGTAGAAAATTTATAGCTTCTATTATTTTTCACAAAACGTTTACCCGGCGTTATATCTATAACAACCGCTATTGACGGTAGCCTGGAGGGCGCCTACTCCGGCTTTCGCCTGCAGTTGTACAGAACAAATAAAAGGCTAATGAATTTCCGATAAAGGAAGTTCATTAGCCTTCATGACAATTTATGATCAGCCTGTTACTTAAAAAAATCGTATTTTGCTTGTCGGAACGGAGCGGTCATAATAAACAAAAGGCCAATGTGTCCCTTAACGGGAACGCATTAGCCTTCACTTTTTTATGACCAGCCTGTTTTTGCACTTATACATTTGAAATGAGTATAATATGGCGCGCCAGCCTTGTCAATATATTTTTGTAAACTTTTCTTTTTATTTAGCTCCT
The DNA here is from genome assembly GCF_900110485.1 of Propionispora vibrioides. NCBI lineage: Bacteria > Bacillati > Bacillota > Negativicutes > Selenomonadales > Sporomusaceae > Propionispora > Propionispora vibrioides. The sequence goes on from NZ_FODY01000016.1 coordinate 58,201, forward strand.
AATATTACTCATTATCGTAAGCATCTATTTAACCTTCCATTTTTCCCCAAAACCTTACAATAATCAACTTTTTATAAGGTTTTACCACAAAACATATTAAATATTTTATAATCCTTGTATAATAAATGTATAGTAATAAATTATTTTCAAAAAGCAGTCCACTTTCTACATAAAGAGGTACTATTATGACCTTTTATGAGCTTTCTATCATCGCTACCGTTTCAGCTACTTTGGCCGTTACGTGTGTATATGTCTTTCTTTATTCACTTTATCGACAAAATTATATTGGTTTATGGGCTATCTTCTGGCTAAACCACTTCCTTGTCCAGCTTTTTTATCGCACACCTTTTTCTCAAATGTCTACACTCCATTTTTCCGTCGGCCAAGCTTTAGGCGTTTATAATTATGTTTTACTCTTATATGCTACAAGCAAATTTCTGGGTCGCAAGATAAGTAGTTATTGGTATTATACAGCTTTTTTTCTTTCTTTATTTACCGATATTGCATTCTATCTAGAATTCCCCAGTTCCGTTTTCTTATTGCCTTCCTGTCTGTTTGTGGCCTTTGTCAACTTTTGGCATGGATATACATTTACGCGTAATCTCTCAAGCAAAAGCTGGGGGAAAAACATTGTCGGCTTTGCTTTCGCCGGGCTAGGCATCCATACTCTAGACATGCCTTTCTTAGTTGCAATCCCCTGGTTTGCCCCATGGGGATTTCTCATCAGCGGTTTATTGCGGTTCGTGATTTCGATTGGAACTCTAATTTTATACCTGGAAAAGACTTTCCAAACCTTGAGCGAAAAAGAAAAACAATATCGCCTATTGGCTGAAAATGCAATTGATGTAATTTATTTATACCGGATACATCCTGAACCTGCCTTTGAATATATTAGCCCCTCCATTGAACGATTAAGTGGCTTATCCTGCGATCACTATTACAAAAATCCAGATATATTTCTTTCTCTTATTCATCCCAATGATCAATTCTTGTGGAAAAATCTATTGGATAATCCGATATCTCATGCTGAACATCCTCTAACAATGCGTTTTATTCGGCATGATCATAGTCTTATTTGGATAGAACAGACTACCGTTCCTATTTTTAACGAAAAGGGAATCTGTATCAGCTTTGAAGGAATTATTCGCGATATCACCACCCGGAAAAAATTAGAACAGGACGTTTCTCGTTTGGACAGATTAAATACCGTAGGCCAAATGGCAGCTAATGTAGCCCACGAAATCAGAAATCCCTTAACTACTGTTCACGGCTATTTGCAGATTTTCTTAAAAAAATCGAACTTCTCAGATTATAAAGATGAGTTACAGTTACTAATCAGCGAATTAGAACGCTCCAATCTAATCATTAAGGAATACTTGTCCCTCTGTCAAAATAAGGCACGTGATCTAAAGTTAGGGCAATTAAATCAGATCATCGAAGATTTACGGCCCCTACTCACGGCTAATGCTAATGCATCAAGCAAAGACATTCATTATGAACTCACCCCACTGCCTGATATACATATTGATGAAAAAGAAATGCGGCAATTAGTTCTAAATTTAGTTCGCAATGCTTTAGAAGCTATGGAACCGGGAAAATCGGTTACGCTTCGCACATTGTTAACTGAACAAAATGAAGTGGTTCTGATAGTCCAAGATGAAGGCTCAGGTATTCCTTCTCATATATTAGAAAAAATCGGAACACCCTTTCTCACTACCAAAGAGACCGGAACAGGAATCGGTCTTGCAGTTGTATACCGGATTGCCGATGATCATCAGGCAAATATCCAGATTGACACAGGCCCTGAAGGAACAACATTCCGGGTCATCTTTAAAGTTATATAAAGTTATTCTCTTTTTAAAAAGGAGCCTTAAACAAGGCTTCTTTTTTTATAATAAGAATTTTCCCGATTCGAGCTCAGAATTACCAAAAGTCTCTTGAAAGGGGTGATGCCTATGCTTGCTTAAGGACAGGTCAGAACAAGTCAAAAAAATAGATTGGAGATGTGAGAATATGTCAATCAAAAGTCCATTAAAAACTGAATATTCAAACGAAGAACAAGATAATTTGCAAATTTACATTGCCCAGCATAACTGGGAAAGAAAAAAGATTTATCAATTACGATATCAAGTATTTGTTGAAGAATTGGATAAACCGTTACATTCTGCCAAACAGCAAGAAGCTCAACTAGTGGATGCTTTAGATAATAATAGCATCTTGCTATATGTTGAGGCTCATGGTCAAATCATTGCTACCGCACGACTTACTATGGCGCCATACAGCGACTATCCCGTAAATCTGTCAACTATCTTCCAAATGCAGAAATTCCACACAGCTTTTAACCATTCTAAGTTACTTGCTCTAGCAACGAAACTAGCCGTAAAGAAGGAGTATAGAAGTTCGCCTGCCCTATACCTACTTATCACTGAGATATACAAGATCCTAGCCGAAGAGGCTATTTTTATTTGTTTTGGCGGTTGCAATCCTCATCTCATCCCATTGTATGAACGCATGGGATTCCGCCGGTTTGCTGCTAATTTTCGTGATGAAGGGTATGGATTATTAGTCCCCATTGTTATGTTTTTGAATGATCTGGACTATTTGCGTTCCATCCGTTCCCCACTATATCGCCAAGCAAGAAAGATAAAAATGAGTTTCGATGCCTCTCAAATTTTCACAAAGCTATTTCCTGAAACCGCTAAAATCTTGAACAGTCGCATAACTACTTCACAACATTTATGGCTGTATATAACAGAACGTTTAGGAAAACCACTTACCAGCTTACCGCTATTCATGGCACTATCTTACGAAGCAATTCTGAAACTACTGGCTAGCAGTGCGGTATTCACATGCAGGAGGGGAGATTATGTTCTTGAAAAGGACGTTCCCTGCCGTGATTTATACTTATTGCTTACTGGAAGTATCGCACTTCAAACCCAAAAAGGATCACATCTGTTGGAAAGCGGTGAAGTTGTAAGTTGCTGGAGAGATCTTTTAACCGAGTCGGGATACGGCATCGCGCGTGAAAGATCTGAACTGCTTGTCATTCCTCGTCAAGTATGGGAAATGCGCGAAAACTTTACGTTATAGTACCAAACAAAAAACAATCCATATAAAAAAGGAGAATCAATTCATGAATAAACAAGCTAAAACCATTGATTTAATATTAGTCAACAGTTTTGCCCCCCGTCAGCGGATCGCTTCCGACGCGGCGTTAGAAAATGGACTGGCCGTCATTCGCACCTACTTAGAAGACCGTGACTTCGCCGTATATGTTGCCGATGAACAACGGGTTTCCGCCGTTGAGGACGGCGTCCCCACATGGCTGTCCGCCATGTTACGTTCCCTGGTCAAATTACAGGCAAAGCCGCTTATAAACCGGTATAAAATGCTGCTGCTCTTGTTCATGCTGCTGACCTGGCCGCTGCAATCCTTGGCCCTGGCCTGCCGTCAAAACTATATGGACAAGGTCATTGACCGTCTGATTGATCTGGCGGCTGCCGAGCAGGTACCCTTTATCGGCATTAAGGTCTGGGGCGGCGCTCCGTTTGCCTGGAGTAAACGCCTATCCATCAAGCTGCGGGCCAAACTGCCGGAAACCACCGTTATTGCCGGCGGTCCCCACGTCAAGGTATACGGTGAAAACGTCCTGGCCCAGAATGAGTTTGATTTGGCCATTATGGGTCCTGGTGAGGAAGTTCTGGAAGAACTGCTGCGCCTTAGAAAATCTGTCACCAGCAAAGCCGAATTTATCCAACGTGTAAAAGATAAATTTGGCCCTTCCAAGCTTATCCGCACCGGCCATTACAGTGAAACAGGTGACTTTTACGCCCGCTCGTTTACCGTTCCACGCTATCGCCCGACAGACATGATCGACAAGGTTTGGTTTCACACGTTGGTGGACGGCCTAGGTTGCACCTGGAATAAATGCGCCTTCTGCTCCCATACCCGGCAAAACATCCATTATACGCCCAGGCCGCTGGAGGAAATCAAAGAAGAAATTCTGGCTATGACCAGCCGCAGCATCGCCTTTTTTCGTTTCAGCAGTTCCGAGACGCCGTTGGGACACGGCCGGGCTATTGCTGAAATGATTCTGTCCAGCAACATTCACATCAACTATTCCATGTTTGCCCGTCCGGTCCATGTCACTGAGGAAACCTATCACAGCTACCGCCTGATGATTCGCGCCGGTCTGCGCGCCGTCTTTTTAGGTGGTGAAACCGGCCATGACGCCATCAATGACCAGATCATGAATAAAGGGGTCGTACGGAAGGATATCATCGACACCATTCATTGCATCAAGCTGGCGGCAGCGGCAGAAAAGCAATCCTGCCAGGTGGTGCTGTCCATGATTTATCCTTGCCCGCTCATTCCTGGCGTTACGCTGGAGGAAGTGTTTCAGGCCAATGTAAGCCTGCTCCAGGAAGCCAATCCCGATACGGTCATTGTCAACCCGCCGGGAGTATTTCCAGGGACCACCTGGTTTGAATCGCCGGAGAAATACGGCTTTACGCTAAGTGAAACTCATGTATATGACTGGATGAACTATGAGTATTCCGTTTTGAAACCAATCGAGTTCTGGAAAACTCTCAACTACAGATTACATGACATGGATATGAAAGAATTATTAAAGGAGTCGGGCCGTCTCAACCGTCAAATCACCGCCATGGGCATTCCCATCAATATTTCCGACGATTATTTGATGATGAGCCAGGCTATCGGCTACAGCTCGCAGCGTGATCTCTTCGACTTCAAAAAACAATCCTTCGTCGATATCCTAAGCGGGACCTCTCCCTATATCCAGGACATTACCCGTCGAATGAACGCCCGCAGCGCCGACTTGGCAAAATCCAACCCAACGGACGACACATCTTCCACACCGAACGCATAGTTACGAATCTGCTTTTAACTGCAAAAAAAGCACCCGTTCCGGACACTAAGTCCGGCAACGGGTGCTTTTCTGTTTAGAAAGGTTATTTCAACTTGCCGCCTTCAATCACAATATCTTCCGGATTAATAGTGTCACCGTAGGCCGGTTTTAACGTCGCTTCATAGGCTTTATGAACATAGTTTTCCTTGCCCAGCGTTTCCAGTTCCTGATTGATCCAGTCTAACAGTTCCTTGTTGCCCTTTTTAACGGCCGGAGCAATGGTATCCTGGCTGCCAAGCGTGGAAATTCCTACGGTATAACCGGAATTTTCCTTAGCCCAGGCAAATAAAAGAGTATTATCATGGGCCAAAGCGGCGCCGCGTTTATCTTTAAGCGCTTCAAAAGCTTCCGTGTTCTGATCGTATTTTAAGAGTTCAATATCGGGATAATTCTTGGCAAAATAGGTTTCAGCCGTAGTTCCTTTATTAACAATCAGCTTTTTACCCTTTAACTGATCAACCGAAGTAATCGGCTCACCGGACGGAGAGACCACACCCAGAGCTACTTTCATGTACGGGTTAGCAAAATCAACTTTTTCTTTTCTTTCGTCAGTTACCGTAAAATTAGCCATAATAATATCTACTTTGTTCGCCTGCAGGAATTCCACCCGGCTGGCTGCTTCCACCAGGACAAATTCCACTTTGGATTCATCGCCCAGTAGATCTTTGGCAAAACGTTTGGCCAGAAACACATCAAAGCCTTGATTTTTGCCATTGGCGTCAACGAAACCGAACGGCGGTTTGTCACTAAATACACCAATGCGAATAGTGCCGCGCTGTTTGATTTCCTCTAGCGCACTCTTGGCTGGCTGATCGGCTTTTGGCGTTGCGTTAGAACCGCACCCGGCCAATACTCCGATCAATAATAATGCACTGAATACCACGGTTAGAATCTTTTTCATACTCATACTCCTCGTCTCCTCTTTTGTGTTTTATTTAATATTGGAATATATTTAAAAATTGCTGAGCCCGTTCGGTTTGCGGTTGCGAGAAAAATTGCTCCGGCTCAGCAATTTCACAGATCTTGCCCTGATCGATAAACACGATTCGGTCGGCCACCGCTTTGGCAAAGCCCATTTCATGGGTTACAATCAACATCGTCATGCCTTGTTTGGCCAAACCAAGAATGACCTCCAGAACTTCCCGTACCATTTCCGGGTCCAGCGCAGCGGTAACTTCATCAAACAGCATAATCTCCGGGTTCATGCAAAGCGCCCTGACGATGGCAATGCGCTGTTTCTGACCACCGGATAATTGACGGGGGTAGGCATCTTTTTTCTCCAGGAGCCCGACCCGGTCCAATAGCTGCAAAGCCTGTTCAAGCGCTTCAGCTTTACTCCGCTGCTGTACCTTGGTCGGCCCCAGCAGGATATTCTCAATCACCGTCATATGCGGGAAAAGATCATAATTTTGGAAAACCATACCGATTTGCTGACGGGTCTGCTGCCAGTTCACCGTCGAACCGGTAAGGCTATTTTCCCGCAGTCTGATATCGCCGCCTTGTACCGGTTCCAGGCCATTCAGGCAACGCAGCAACGTACTCTTACCACACCCTGACGGCCCCAGAATCACGACAACCTCACCCTTATGCACCGTGAGGCTGATACCATCCAGTACCGTAGTCCCATCATATTCTTTACGTAATTCTTCTATTTCCAGCAAAATCTCATTGCTTGTTAAACTAATCGTAATCACTCCCTAACTCTGCCATTTGGCTTCTAATCGTTTCGACAACTTAGACAAAGGATAGCAGATGATAAAGTACAGGATAAAAATAAAGCCATATATCCAGAAAGAAGCGGTAGGTTCTTTTAAAATAGACCGTTCAATGATTTGTTGGCCTACTTTTACGACATCAATAACTCCGATCATGACCACCAGCGATGTGGTTTTCACCATACGGGTGGAAAGGTTGATCGCCCCCGGCAGCATGCGGCGTACAGCTTGCGGAATCAGCACATACCGGTATAATTGCCAAAAACTCAGCCCCAGCGCCTTACCGGATTCCAGTTGATGCCTGGGCAGCGATTCCAGGGCGCCCCGGACAATATCCCCCAGTTCTGCCGCCCCCCATAAACTGAAGATCAGAATAGCTACCACTTCCCCCGCCAGATGAATATCCAGCAAATTAGTCACGCCAAAGTAGACAATAAACAACCACACCAAGATTGGTATGATCCGGAATAGTTCCAGATAAAGCCGGCAAAGCAGCCGCACCAGTTTGGATTGCACGGTTTGCAGCAAACCAAGCAGTATTCCCAGTATGGCGCCAAGCACAATGGAAGTAAAAGCGATTTGTGCCGTTACCAGCAAGCCGCCCATCAGCCGTTGCAGGTTAATGCCTTCGGTCAGCACATTAATTCCCGAACTCAGCATAACGCACCTTCCTTTCCAGCCAAGTCAAAAATAAGGATAAGGGCAGTAGTAAAATCAGATACGTTATGACCAACAGTAACAATGCTTCAAAGGTACGATAATACATGCCAATCAGGTCCTGAGTGGTATGCATCAGTTCCGGCAAAGCAATCGCTCCTACAATAGAGGTTTCCTTCAATAAGAAAATACAGTTGGCCCCCAGGGAAGGCAGCGTGACCGAAAAGGCCTGGGGCAAAATCACATACCGAATGAGCTGCTTGCGGGAAAGGCCGATGCTGAGACCCGATTCTATTTGCGATTTGCTTACCGATTCCATGCCACCGCGAAAGGCTTCCGCCATATAGCTGCCGCCTAAAAAAGCCAGACCGGCAATGGCACAGGTCTTTTCTCCCAGGGTAATGCCCATTTTAGTAAGACCATAATACAGAAAAAACAATTGGATCAGCAGCGGCGTATTGCGGGAAAGCTCAATATAAGCATGAACTAGCTGCGTCAGACCTCTAACCTTGTAATACAAAATACTGCTGCACAAAAAACCTATAACAATAGAAGCCAATATACCAAAAAACGATAATTGCAAAGTAAGCCAGGCCGCTTTTTGATACAAAGGTATGCTTGTTACAATAAAATCCCAGTTAATATTCAATAGATCACCACCTGTTTTTTACCCATAATTCTTTTACGCTTCTCAGTAGACAAACCACTCTGCTGTTAAATTGACATAGAAAAAGACCAAAAAAAGCGATATTACTACCAGCTTTTTTTGGCCTTTAGATGTCTAATCAGCCGTATATTTATCTTTATGTAACGTACAAAAATATAGTTTGTTCCGCACATGTGAACTTTTTCTAATGATTATATAAATTTTAACACCATATATCCTTATCGTCAATACTTTTTTACTACCAATCAATTCAGGCTGTACAGCAGCCGGGACTGACGATCCCGTTTATTCGAGTGGCAGAGACACTAACTGTCGTTCCCGCAATCCACAACGAAAAATAAGCCGGAGAAGCGACAGTTTATTTCGCTCCTCCGGCAGTTTCTCATACATATACCGGTTCATATATATCACTTCTTGCCTTCCGGCTTAATCGCAAACATCTCAGACGACCTTATTCAAATCGTCAAGCAGTGCCTCAATATCAATTCCGTGAGCCAGCGCGCCTTGTTCGATATCTTCAAACCTGGCGGCGGCACAACCGAAGCAGCCCATTCCATAATTACGAAATACAGCAACAGTCTGCGGATACTCTGCTACCACCTCATTGATACTTAAATCTTTCGTAATCGCCATTTGCATCACCTCCTTTACCGCCCCGATTGCCTACTCCATCTTGCATTCCTTACTATTGCACCGCTAACACCCGGCCGATAGCGAAAGCTTCCATCAGGTTTGATATAAGCATACAAGTGATCCATAAGTAATGCCAGTTGGGCAGTAAACCGCCCAAAATAAACCGGTGATCCTACAATAACGCCATCGGCCTCATCAATGGCTGCAAAGACCTTAACTAAATCGTCCGTGCTTTTTACCCTGAAAAAACGCTTTAGACAAAAAAGCCCGTGCTGAATCCTGTTGGACTTAACACAGGCTCTAACCTTTGCTACAGCATACCCCATTGCCTGGTATATTCCAGATATACCTGAAATTCATCGGCCCTGAAGCCGTGCTTCAGCAGATAACGTTTCACTGCCTGTGCCTCCATGCTGCCCGACTCGGCCACAATTCGGTTTTTCCGCCGGTTAATGACAAATCCGCGGCTGGCCAGAAGCTTTAGCATCGCTCCTCGCCGTGCTGCGGCAGGACTGCCTTTGGGCCCATCCTCCGCCGGCATGATAATGCGGGTAATGTACGTAACCATCGTTATTTAATCCCCAGCCAGTAGCCGGCAAATACCGAACTGGACAGCCAATAGCCAAGCGGGACATTGACCAGAACACCCAGGGTAAAGGCAGCCAGCGGCTTCCAGCCTACCGCGGTCAGTTCACGGAACCGGGTGGTAAACCCGATGCAAAGGAAAGTCCAGGTAAAAGCCCAGCCCCGCAGGATCTTCAAAATTCCGATAACCTCTTTAGAGTAAACGGTGCCGCCTTGGGTTCCCAGCACGGTAATAACAAAAGTGGTAAACAGAGATGCCACAAAAAAGCCGATAATGAATTTGGGGAAACGCCGCCAAATTTCTTTTTTGTCAATCGACTCCACCGCACCCTTGCTTTTCTCCCATACTGTTACCGACAGGATGGCCACCAGGAAAGCCCAAACGCCGACAAACATATCGCGCCCTACCACTTTCATCAAAGTGAAGGTAGTCACGGCCCGTTCATCGCCAATAGCCTGCGCGGCGGCGAACCCGGCTGCATCGGCAAACTCGGAGGTACCGATCCAGGCGCCGGCGACACCCGGTGCCAGCCCTAACACCTTAGCCCAGGCCGGCAGCAGGAAGATCATCGCTACAGCCCAAACAATAACCAGGGAAATAGCCACCGAAACATGCTGCTTTTCCGCCCGGCAAGCCCCGCCAATAGCAATGGCTGCCGATACGCCGCAAATGGAGCCGCCGGCTCCCAGGCAGGCGCTAAACCGCGGGTCCAGCCCAAACAGCCGCGTAGCTGCAAAATAAATAATGCCGAAGGTAACAAAGGAAACAATCAGTGCCTGCAATATGGCCGCCGGACCGGCCGCTAAAATAATAGTAAATGGCAGGGTGGCACCCATGAGAATAATCCCCGTTTTGACATAATACTCAGTTCGCAGCGCCGGCTGAAACCATTCCGGCAGCCTCACCGTGTTGCCAAACAGCAGACCGATTAAGAGTGCCAGAATCGGCGTTTCGAGCTGCCAGTCCTTAATCGCCTGATTTGACCCCAAAACGGTTACCACAATAGAAACCAGAAATAAAACCGAAAAACCAACAGCAAACCGTTTTCCGTTATAGCCCATCACCTGGGCACCGCCACTGAAGACCAAGACAGCAAACACATAAAGATAGATAAGACCTGTTACCTGCTTCGTCAGCTCGGCCGTCAGTTTTTCCGCCCCTGACCAGCCCGGAATAGCAACCGCCATGGTCTTGAACAGACCGATGCCGCCGCCGAGAAAACCGGCTGTTGCCAGCAAAATGATGCCCAGAGCGATAATGATCGCCCAGGAATCCTCCTTCTTGAACCAGTTACTCAAGGCCGGTGAATGTTGTTCCTTTACCGCAATCTCACTCATGTCATCCCTCCTAACGTTTATCCGGGAGACTTATCCGTCACCCGTTATCCAAGAAAAAAAGGCTAAAGACTTTCCTCACGGAAAATCCTTAGCCTTCAGTTGCGCTGATCAGCCTGACTGTATTCTCTTGGATGATAAAGTTATACTACCATATCATAAAATTCGGTGTCAAGATCTTCGGTTGTACTATTTACCGACACAGGATAAAATAAATCCGCCCAACAGCCCGCCGGCCGCCACACTGACGACGGTCGGAATGGCCTTGGCTACACTGCCGCCGCTATAGATGCTGTTGGCAAACACGCCTGCCCCAATAGCCCAGGCCATATCCACCCAGGGCGCATCCTTGCCCTGCACAATTAAATTCACACCGGTAGCGCCGTTTAACACGCCGGGAATACCGATACTGGCGCCGTGGTTTAAGCACCACATAGTACCGATGAGAAACCCGGCGGCAATCATCGAACCGGCCATATCGTACTTGCTAAAAAACTTGCCCCACACTGTACTGACAGCAAAAACCACTAAAAATGCACCGGTAAATGTGGTAATCATACCCGCCATTGACATGCTCTCTCCCCCTTTCAACCTATTGGCTTTACAGATTGACCTCTTGCTTTTCCGTCTGCACCGCCGGTTTATTAACCGCATCCATGACAATGCCGGCAACGATCCCCCCGGTGATGCCGCCCAGAATGCAAAGCACCAGCGTCGGAACAGCGGCTGCAAACGGCGCGCCGTTGAATACGCCCATAGCCGTGCCGGCAATGGCAATGCCTAACCCTTGGTCAATCACCGCTGCTCCTTCCTTGTTGTGAATAACACCTGCCCAGTGGTTAATGCTCCAGGCCAGCGATATAATGGCAAACCCTGCCAGCCAGCCGCCAAACACACCGTACGTACCGGCAATTTTCCCCCAGACGTTAAATACCAGGATTCCCGCCATACAGGCTCCCAGTAACGATCCAAGCTGTCTCATGATCTCACCTCCTTCCCGTTGCAGCTATTTGTTTCTGCCTATATTAAATGCATATTTCGTGCCAACTGCCGCGACCCGAAAAAACCGGCTATAAAACCTGTTTTTCCTGAAGAACCTTCCGTTTAGTTACCATAAGAACTATCTTTCCCGGTATTTTTTCCCGGATGGCGGGGAATTTTTTCCGCTATTCCTAGGCAAATAAAAAACACCTGCAGCCAAGCCAGCTACAGGCGTTCCTTATAATAGCGTCCAGCGGTTAATCCAGTCCAACAGCCCATATTTGCGAGCTTTGGCGGCTACTGTTTTGTGAGTAATTCCCAGCGCCTTAGCGGCAGCGGAATAACTGCCGTAACGTTCCAGGGCCGCTCGGATGATGTCCTTTTCATACTTTTCCAGCGGAAAAATTTCTTCTTTGGTGATCGAACCGTAAAAGTGGGTCTCCTCCAGTTCGCAGCGCTTCTCCTGATGAAAGCACTGCGGTAAATCGCAGATATCAATATAGGCCTCATCGGTCAGTACGACAACCCGCTCAATGATATTCTTGAGTTCACGGACATTGCCCGGCCAGCCATACCGGACCAGCGCATCCATGGCTGTCTGGCTGATGCCCTTGACATCCCGTCCGAGTTGCCGGTTAAACCACTTCAGGAAATAATTAACCAGCAGGGGAATGTCGGTTTTACGTTCGCCTAACGGTGGCAGGTGGATGGGAATAACATTCAGCCGGTAATATAAATCCTCCCGGAAAGTCCCCTCCCGGACCATCTGTTCCAGATCCCGGTTAGTGGCTGCCACAATCCGCACATCGACTTGCAATGTCGTTTCACCGCCGACCCGTTCAAACGTACTGTTTTGCAATACCCTAAGCAGCTTGGTCTGCATTTCCAGGCCCATTTCGCCGATCTCATCCAGGAACAGCGTTCCCTTGTGGGCAAGCTCAAATTTTCCTAATTTTCGCTTAATTGCACCGGTGAAAGCGCCCTTCTCATGGCCAAACAGTTCACTTTCCAGCAATGACTCCGGAATGGCCGCACAGTTAACCTTGACCAGCGGCTGCAGCGAGCGCGGGCCGGCCTGATGAATGCCTTCGGCGACCAGTTCCTTGCCGGTACCGCTTTTCCCGGTTATTAGTACGGTGGACTGGACCTGCGCCGCCTTGCCGGCTAGCGCCAGCGCCTCCAGAACGGTATGATCCATGCCGATAAACGACTGAAAGGCGGCTCCCGGCTTTAACGCCCGGACAATTTTCTGCTCTGGTGTCTCACTGACATACCGTTCCGGATACCAGCGATTTTCCCGCTCTCGCTTCGACTGCTCCTCCAGCTTCTTTGACTTTTCCGTCACCAGCCGGACCGTTTCACTCAGGTCCTGAATAGTATCGCTGTGCTTTAAAACAGATATGATTCCGTTTACCCGGCCATTCGCCAGAATGGGCTGCAGCGTCGCCGTAATCTGCACCGCTGTATTTCGATCGGCGATCAGGGTATGGACAGTTTTGCCCGAAGTGAACACCTGCTTTACTATATCGCCCAGACAGGTATGCTCCAGAGTGGACCCGACCGTCAATGACCGGTCAATCATGGCGCTGTATGCTTCATTAACGTGAGTGACAGTCGCCGCGGCATCCAATACACAAACCCCATCGCCCAAAAGCTCCAACAGCAAAGGCAGCTTTCCGTCAACCGGCGCTTTTTTGTTCCGGAAGGAACCTATCTCCACATCCCATACCAGATTTTTGAAGTCCCGCTCCACAAAAGCTGCCAGTTCCGCCTCCGCCGCCGGCGACACTTCATCCCTTGACGATATCCACAGCTCGGGATTGCGCCGGTTGCACAGCCGGAGTATGCTGACCACCTCCGTTACCGGTACAGCATCATTTTTGCCATTGTCAAAGAAAAGTCTTGTCTGCCACCGCCCTTCCAGTTCCCGCGCCTTCAGCATTAGCATCAGCACAAACTCCAGGTTTAACCGTACCTCCGCTGCTACAATCGCCCTCTTCATCCGCTTCCTCCCTCATTAAGAAGCCACTGCTGTATTCATGACACGTGTCATGCCGGATTGCCTGCCACCTGACCACAGCAGAAGCTCCTCGCAAGAGGTCTCTGCCTATCCTTTTCTTACCTGACAGACGAAAAAATTTTGCGCCTGCCGTCACAGCCCTTACAGCAGAAGTTTCCTAGAAAAATACCGGCATAAATTCCGCCCTCTTCCTCCGAGTGCAAAAATTTATGCCGGCTCTCTGCTTGACGACATGTATACTATTAAACAAAAAGTACCAATACTCATTTTTATTATAAAGGATTGCTGAACAAATGAAAAGGACCTGCCGGTATTTCAACCCCTCTATTTTTCGGCAGTTCCTATTTAAGAAGGATTTTCCAAAAAAAGTGTCGAAATGGCATGCATATATCTGCATTTTTCGATACGGGTATCGGGGAGGAACTCATCTATGCTTCGCCTGCATTCCTTTAAAACCAAGCTATTGTTATGGATCATGCCTCTGTTGACACTGGGTTTGCTCAGTCTTAGCGGCGGTGCTTACTGGTACATTGATCATGTCGTGCAGGAAGAGCTGACCGCCAGCATGCTGTCGGTCACCGCTAAGGCTGCCGAAAGCGTTAATACCTGGTGCAAGACCCTGCTGCTCGAACCGGAAACTATCGCATCCACACCGGCGGCAAAAACCATTAATCAAAGTTTTCAGCAGATTGATGAAGAAAATGCCAACCGTCACAGCTTCCTGCACCAAAAATACCCCGACATATTTCTGGATATCTATGCGGCCAACCGGGAAGGCGTGTATCATACGATCCAGCAGTCCGGCGACCGACTTTCCATCTTTGAAGGCAGCATTCAAAACCGCGATTACTTTCGTTCCATTATGGCCGGGGGCCCTTCTCAGATCACGTCGCCACTGTTATCGCGTACGACAGGGCTTCCCACCATCTTCGTGGTAGCTCCCATCACCGATGACAAACAGCAGCCGCAGGGCCTCATCGGTACCGGCATCTCACTGGAATACGTGCAGCACATCGCTGAGAATCTTAAAATCGGCAAGACCGGTTATGGACTTGTCATCGCGCAGGACGGCTCTTTCATCTACCACCCGGATCAATCGCTCATTATGAAGAAAAAAATCACCGACATAGCCGATCCCGAGGTGGTAGAACTGGGCAAACAGATGTTGTCGGGCCATTCCGGCATTTTCCATTACACCTCTCAGGGTGAAAAGAAAGTAGCCTTTTACCAGCCCGTTCCCTTAACCGGCTGGTCTGTGGCGGCTACGCTGCCGGAAGCGGAACTGCTGGCTCCTATCCGGCAGATGCTCCAGTGGCTGACTGGCATTACGGCACTTATCCTCCTGCTCATCGGCGGTGTCATCTGGCTGGCAGCCAACCGCTTGTCCCGGCCATTGCAGGAGATGGAGGCCCATACCGGCGAGATTGCCGCCGGCAACCTTACACTTGAACCGCTGACAGTTAAGTCAAAGGATGAGATTGGCAGCCTGGCCCGCAAGTTCAACAGCATGGCCGAAAAGCTGCGCACCATGCTGCATGAACTGGAAATTAAGAATACCTCCCTGGAACAGGAAATCACCGCCCGCCGGCAAGCTGAAACAGCATTGCAGCAGGCTCATGACAGCCTGGAAATAAAGGTGGAAGAAAAGACGCAGGAACTACTGGCGGCCAATCAGGAGCTGACGGCTATGAATGAAGAAATTCAAACAGCCAACAGTACCTTGGCTACCATGAACCAGCAGTTAGAAGAGGAAATTCAGGTGCGTTGCCAGGTGGAAAACGATCTCGTACTGCGCGAACGGCAATACCGGGCCAGCGTCAGTTTGTTGACCCGGCCGATTGAAGAAGTCGATCACTGTCTGAAAGCCATTCTGCAAAACGCGCTGCAATTAATTAAAGCACCCGGCGGTTATATTGGCCTGTACGATCCGGAAGGAACCGAATTTATCATCCATCATGCCGTCGGCATTCACGAATCGCTCCTCGGGGAAAAAATGTCGGCCCACACGGGGATGAAAAAGGATGTATACCGGTCCGGCGAGCTCATCCACACGGAAAACTATCAATGCTATCCGGGCCTCAATGGTGACGAACGTCTGAAACGGCTAAGCAGTGTCGTTATGCTGCCTTTAAAGCAGGACGGGCAGATCATCGGTATTCTGGCTGCCAGTTGGATCGACGAACGCCACCCGATTTCCCAGGAGGATATTGAAGTCATCCGGCAATTTGGCGATCTTGCCTCGGTAGCACTGGAGCGGGCCAGTGTCTATGCCGACAACCGCCATATGGCGTTTCATGATTCGCTGACCGGTCTGCCGAATCGCGCCAGTCTCAACCGCTACCTGGAGGGAGAAATGCAAAAAGCCCGCAGCGGCATTGCCTCCGGTGTTATTTTATTCATTGATATGGATGACCTGAAAATGGTCAACGACAACTTCGGCCATTCCAACGGCGATGCCATTATCACCGCCGCTGCCGGCCATATCCGTTCCGTCCTGGACCCCGGCGCCTTTGTCGCCCGTTTGGACGGCGATAAGTTCGTCGCTATCCTACCGGGTGAGGAAAACTGCCGCCAGGCGGCCCAGATCGCCCAGAAAATGCTGACGGCACTTAACCGGGAATATCCGGTGGCCGACCAGAGCCTGCATATGTCCGCCAGCATCGGCCTGGTCATCTATCCGGTCGATGGCGATACAGCCGAAGACATTCTAAAGAAAGCCGACAGTGCCGTTTATGCCGCCAAAAAGGCCGGCCGCAGCAGTTGGCGATTTTACGATCCCAGTCTGCAGCAGGAGACCTATGAAGCCATCCTGCTGACCAACAGCCTGCGGCGGGTGCTGGAACGTGGCGAATTATCGCTGCATTACCAGCCGCAGCTTTTGCCGGACGGCCAAACGATGGTCGGCTTTGAAGCCCTGCTGCGCTGGCACAGTCCGGAATACGGACAGGTCTCGCCGCTGCGCTTTATCCCGCTGGCCGAAAAAAACGGCCTGATCACCCCCATTGGCCAATGGGTCCTGGAGGAGACCTGCCGCTTTGTCAAACGCTTGTCTGCCCTGGGCTGGGACGACCTGCATGTGGCTGTCAATATTTCTCCCAAGCAGTTGTTAGCCGGTAATTTTGTTTCCCGTATCCGCGCTATTATCGAAGCAGCCCAAGTTAAACCGGAACAAATCGTCCTGGAGGTAACCGAAAGCGTGCTCATTGAATCGTTGGAGCAAAGCGTGGAAAAAATGCAGCAACTCCACGACTTTGGCGTAGCGCTGGCTCTTGATGACTTCGGCACAGGCTACTCTTCGCTGACCTATTTAAAGAGTCTGCCTGTCGATATCCTGAAAATTGATAAATCCTTTATCGACAAAAACTGTACCGACCATGACCAGCGCCAGCTTGTCGCATCCATGATCGAACTGGGACACGCTCTCAACCTGACTATCGTCGCCGAAGGGGTCGAAACCGAACCACAACTGGAATTACTGCAGCAATATGGCTGCGACTGCATCCAGGGCTATATTTTTAGCAAGCCTCTGCCGGAACCAGCGGCCCTTGCTTTCTTAGAGCAAAAGCGTAAAGCCTCTCCCGCCCCGGACAGGCCATAATCATAGTAGAAACAGGCCGGAAGAATGTTGTTTCGTACCAACTTCTTCCGGCCTGTTGTTTTATTTATTGCCACTCGGTAATCAACCTTTTTCCAAGCCGTTCTTCTCCACTAAAACGGTGAACGTACCATCCCCGTTGTTTTCCACCTGGCATACCTTGTGGCCTTCTTTCTTAAGACTGCGGGGAATATTGGCAATGGGCTCGCCCTCCTGCATCTTAACTGCCAAGTACTGTCGGTCATCAATTTCTTCTAACGCCACCTTTACTTTCACAAAGGTAATCGGACAGACCACATCGGTAATATCAACAAAGGCATCTGCGGCTTGCGCCATTATAATACCTCCTCCAGCTTTGCCTGGAAGAGGTCCCAGCCTACCCGGTCCAGTGTATTGCGGAAACGTTCGCCTTGTTTGGCCTGTTCTTTAAAAAAGGCTAAAGCGGTTTCAATCACTGCGTGCAGCTTTTCTTCCTCAAATAAAATCGGAATAGTCTGTTTGCCAATGGCAATACGGTTGCCGAATAAACCGCCAAAGGAGACAATAAAACCGCGGCGGCCTGTCCAGGCATCTACCGGGCAGGATTTGACACATTTGCCGCAATAAGTACATTGCTCCTGCTTAAACTTCAAATGCCGCGCCGTTTTATCCACTGCAATAGCCTCAGTCGGGCAGACGGCTTCACATAACCCGCAAAAAGTGCAAGCATCCTGCTGCCAGGCCGGCTGCAGCCCTCCTTTTACGCCCAGATCATTTTCTTCCGCTTTTAGACAGTTGTTGCGGCAGCCCGTAATGCCCAGTTTAAATTTATGGGGCAGTTCCCGTGCATAATACCGCTCGTCAAACTCCTTGGCCAAGGCTGACGTGTCGATCATGCCGCTGGGGCAAATGGCCGCCCCCTGGCAGGCGGTGATGGTCCGGACCCTGGGGCCGCATGCCCCCGGCTGCAAACCGGCTTCGGCCAGTTCACGCTTGACTGTATCAATATCCTCCAGCTTAATGTAAGGAATCTCGATACTTTGCCGGGAAGTCATATGAATATAGCCCTGTCCATACCGGCCAGCCAGCTCATACACCTTTTTCAGTTGCTCTGCCTTAATTTGTCCTCCCACCACTCTTAGCCGCAACGAAAATCGATCCCTTTGGATCTGCTTCATAAACCCGCCCTTTTTCAGTTCCTTATAATCGACCTGTGCCATACTATTCCCTCCCTATTATGTGTATTTCCTCTTCACTGCTCGTTCCCTGCACAATCCGGAACCCTTTCACCACCGGCTGCTCCCGGTCGAGCAGCGACACAATGACATAACTTGCCTGCGGATCAAAGGCCAGACGCTTATCTTCTGCCGAAGGACGTGCCGGCGATGCCGGATGGCTATGAAAATTGCCCAGCAGGCTCCATCCCTGTCGCCGCATATCTTTAACAGCCGCGAATTGTTCCTTCGGGTCCATCGAAAAATGCTCCGGACTGTTATCCAGATTGGCTAGCGGATATACCTTTTCCACCACTTTGTTGCCCGCTGCATCCACCGTTCCCCCTAACAGGCCGCAGGCCTCTACGGGTGCAGCAGCAAGGGCTTGCCGGACTAGTTCACCATAACCGGACTCGGTTAAAATAATCAAACCAGGCTCCTCCTTTCGCCATTACCGTTCTTATTTATGGGCCACCTCGCACACCGCCTGCTCGTAATCAATCAGTTCGGTTATGGTCGGCTGCTCACCGCACACCTGACATTTGGCATTACCAGGCAGTTTCACCTTCCGGAAATTCATGGTCAGCGCATCATAGGTAAGCAACTGACCGGTAAGCAGTTCGCCTACTCCCAGTATGTATTTAAGCGCTTCCGTAGCCTGTATGGTACCGATAATCCCACCCATGACCCCCAATACTCCCGCCTGTTTACAGGTCGGAACAGCATCAGGCGGCGGCGGGGCATGAAAAATACAGCGATAGCAAGGACCCTGGCCGGGAACATAGGTCATGGTTTGCCCTTGAAACCGGATAATTCCGGCATGGGAAAATGGCTTTCTCAGCAGCACACAGGCATCATTAATCAAAAACTTGGCCGGAAAATTATCGGTGCCGTCAATAATAAAATCGTAATCCCGATCCTGGATAATGCCTGTGATATTGCCGGCATTAACCCACTCCTGGTAGGTATGGACGGTGACATCGGGATTCAGCTCCACGATAGTTTCTTTGCCTGACTGCACTTTGGGCTTGCCTACATCCCTGGTCTGATGAATGATCTGCCGCTGCAGGTTGGATAACTCCACCGAGTCAAAATCCACCAGACCAATTGCACCAACCCCCGCCGCCGCTAAAAATACCGCCGCC
The DNA here is from genome assembly GCF_900110485.1 of Propionispora vibrioides. Lineage (NCBI taxonomy): Bacteria > Bacillati > Bacillota > Negativicutes > Selenomonadales > Sporomusaceae > Propionispora > Propionispora vibrioides. The sequence goes on from NZ_FODY01000016.1 coordinate 77,657, forward strand.
GGAGCCCCCAAACCACCGGTCCCGACAATAAGCACCTTACTGCCCAGCAGCTTTCGCTGTCCTTTTACACCGACCTCTTTGAGAATAATATGACGCGAATACCTTTCCAGTTGCTCATTGGTAAAACTCACGCTCTGCCACCTCCCATAAAGTACAAAAATTCCACTTGGTCACCGTCTTTCAGCAACGTGGCGGCAAAATTCTCCCGGTCGATCCATTCATCATTGATTTGTACCGTCACATAATTGGCCATTTCCACCTGTTGGCTTGCCAGCAATTGGTCCACATTGATGGCTTCCGCCAAGACCAATTCGTCGCCATTTACTATAATTTTCATAGTTTCAACCCTCCTTTCTATTGCTGGGAAATCGTTGACACAGTGAACCTATCACCAGGCAAAAAGAGGTTAAGGAGATTCCTACACCCGTAAGAATCCCCTTAACCTCCAAAGATTTGGTCAGCCAAGAATTCAGCGCCGCTTCCTTATCTACATCACGATCTTATTTCCCCGTATCAGTTTACTGCAGGGTTATTACCGTCAGGAGCAGCCACCGCAGGAGCCATGACCGCACTGCGTTGCACAGCCGCCGGCCAAGTGCCGCAAATGATTGTTCCTGATAAATTTTCCCCGCTTACCGTAAGCCTCCAGGGCTTTATCAATCCGCCCCGACACCATAAGCGACAGAAGGCCTTGCTGTTGCAGTTCCCGTTCTGCCCGGGGACCAATTTGAGCAGTTAGCACGACTTCCACATCAAGGAGCAGCCCGACTTTTTGCCCATGCAAATCCTCCGCTGCCGAATCAGTGTTGGCAGCCAAAAGCTGCCGGCGCTCCAGCAGCCGGTACTCACCCTGCTCATTGACTTCATAAATCCAAAACTCACCAGCCCGGCCAAAGTGCTCATCAATCAGTTCACCATCCGTGCTGGTCACCGCGACCTTTGCCATATATAGCACCTCCCTTATTCATTCACCGGCCGCTTTTCTCAAACGGCGACCGGTACCGCATCGGCAAGCAATCCCGCCAGCCGCCGGCCAATAATCTGCTGAAACTCCGCCTGTTTGCCTGTTGCGCCATGATCAAACTCAGTTACGACAAATTCCTTAGGCGCCTGGTACTGCTCGTATAGCTCCTGGGAGCCCGCCAGCGGCACCACCACGTCCGCTGTCCCGTGAATAATCAGCAACGGTGTGGTAAGCCGGCTCGCCGCGCTGATTGGGTCATAGTCCTGGGTAGCCAAGCCTTTGACAAACTGACTGTACAGAGTGAAGCCCCGGTCAAAGAAATTTTCAATCTTCTCGCCGCGCAAAGACTTCTGCCAAAGTTCCGGCCCGATGATCCGTTCCCGGAAATTAGCCACCGGCTTGGTTACCGGCGCGAAAACAATACGGGCCACTACCCGCTCGATTTGATCTTCGTGTGTCAGTACCACCAGCCCGCCCAGACTGTGACCATAAAGCACCACCGGTGATGTGGCAAACTGCTCCTGTCCGTCCACCCACTGCAGCACATTGGTCAAATCCTCCTGCCAGCCGGCTACGCTGGTATCAGTGGCAAAATCGCCGTCGCTGTCACCGGAGCCGATATAATCAAAACGCAGCACACCGTAGCCTGCTTTTTCTAAAAAATTAGCTAAATGTAACGTAAGATGGTTATACCCCACCTTATTGCCGGTAAAACCATGGCACAGCACCAACAACGGAGTTCCCGGTTTAAAGCCTTCCGGCAAGTGCAGCATGGCCGACAGGCGCTGTCTTCTGCTGGCAATCCATAGATGTTCTTTCATATAATTCGTCCTCCTTTATGACAAGTATCCGGCGGCTTCCCTTAGGGAAGCACTGATTTATTCACACTGCACATCCTGACGGATCTTTTTCCGCCTAGCTGCGTCAGCAAAACCTTGAAATAGGAACCGCTATTCCTGCGGTTTTACTTCCTTGCCAGTCGAAAAAATCTCTCGCCAGTCTGGCAGGCTTATTAAATCAGCGGTTCCCTACCAACCAAAAAAGGTCAAAAGAGATTGACAAATTGCCAATTTCTTTTGACCTTCAGTTATCTGATGAGCCAGGACACTCACTATATTACCTTTGTATTAACTGTACCACCTGCACCACTTCTTGTCAACGGATAACCTTGCTTTTACCGGTACGTGTCCAGCACCCGGTCATACAGATCCTCAATCAGCCGGAGCCCCCCGTTATAGCCGGCGTAGCCGCCATGCAGCACCAGGCGGTAAGCGACCGGCACGCTGACAATTAAAAGGTCGGCACCGATCTCTTTGGCTAAATCCCGTTCCCAGCCGCTGCCGATAATCAACGACCGGTTTTTCCGCTCATCGGCCCGGATTTCCTCCTGAATAGCGCCGCCGTCAATAGAAAAGCGGACTTCGGCGGAACGGAGCGGGGAAATATTGGCAAACTGGCTGCGTACAGCTTCCTGATACTCCTCCGGTATATTATCAATCACAAACTGTCTGGCCGGAATAATACCGAGCTCATTCAACAGATATTTCGCCAGGCCGACAGCATAGGTTGCGTCTAAAATGGTATAAAACCGCCGCGGCAGGCCGTAGCGGAATTCCAGCATAAAGTCCGCCGTTCTCTCAATATGCATATAAAACCGTTCTTCTTCTTTTTGAATAAATTGTTCTGCCTTCTGCCGGTCTACATTGGCAAAACCGGCCACTTCCCGTAAGAATTTTGAGGTTTCATTGCCGCCGACCGGCAGATAGGGGAAATGATAATAGGCGGTTCCATATTTTTGTTCCAGGTGTTTGGCAATCCCCAGTCCGGACCAGGCATTGACAACCAGGTTGAATTCGGCCTTGGGAATGGTCTTCCATTCGTCAACCCCGCCCGAACCTACGCCGAACAAAATGTTGACCTTAAGACCGATGCCTTCCAGAATACGCTTAAGCTCTTCCAGATTGCCGTTCCAGTACGGGTCCTGATAGGGAATGGTCGCAAACACGTTAACCAGTCCCGGCTGTTTCGTTCTGCCCGGGCTGAACTTGTCAACATATTGATCGATAATAGCGTTAACCACCTTTTCATGGCTTACGTAATTATTGCTTTTAAAACCACCGGTTTCCACATACACAATAGGTTTATCCTGCGCCTGATACTGACCGGTCACCTGACCAATGTCGTCGCCGACAATGTCCGAAGTACAACCGGTCAGGACCACATAGAGATCGGCGTCAATCACTTTGAACGCACCCTCGATTACATGCTTCAGCTTTTCTTCCCCGCCAAAGACAATCTCCGCTTCACTGGCATTGGTGCAGGGTACGGTATTCCCGCCGGCATAGCCTTCCCCCTGACCCAGCAGCCGGTTGATTTTATCGCCGCAGCCCGGGCCGGCATGCAGAATCGGCACCGCCCGTTTAATGGCTACGATAGACTGTTGAGCGCCGAGAGCGCAGGAATAACGGGGCTGTTCAATAAATGTCGACATGGGCGTCACCTCTGAGAAAAGAAAATGGATTTTGCTCCAGCCACCATTTGGTATAAGGCATGGTACTATGTTTGGCAAGATTGGTGACAAACTCTCTGTTATCAAGCGTTTCCAGTATCCGCTCCGCGTAATTAAGAACTCCCTGATAACCAAACCCAAACTGCTCGTCACCGATCAGCAAAGTAGGGATACCCAGTTTGGCACCCCAAAGGGTCATGCCCCCGTGTCTGGCAATCATGATATCCGGCCGAACTTTGTTCAGGATATTCACCAGTTCGTAGGCTTGTTTGTTGCAGACATTATAGTTGGGCACATCGCCATAGGTATTGACATCATGAGCCAGCGCATCGGAGGTAATATCGCCATTATCATAGATCGGATCATGATGAAAAATGGCCGCCCCCTGAACCTCCAGCCCCAATTCTCTAAGCAGCGCAATCAAGGCATGCCCGTGGGCGGCTCCTGCCGTCAGGTAGGCGGTTTTTCCCTGCAGTTGCCGGCGAAACTCCTCCAGCTTTGGCAGCACCCGCTGATGCTCCCGGACAATCAGTTTTTCAATTTCCTGTTCCCGGTCCAATACCCGTCCCAGTTCCCGCAGCCAATTGTCCGTTCCGGCTATTCCATAGGCCGGCGGGGCTTTGATTTCCGGCACACCGTATACCTGTTCCAGCGCTGCACCGATATAGGTCCCCAGCGTTGGGCAGATCTGGACGGTCGCTGCCGCCTCGGCGATATGTTCCAACTGGGCAACGGTGGAAAAAGGAACGATATAGTCGGCTTCGTAGCCTAGGGGGTTCAAGATTTCGTCGAAGATTTTGCTGCCCCAAAAGTTGATAATGTTTACTTTATTGCTTTTCTGCTGCGGCGGTTTCACGATCTTCCTGACAATGGAATGGTACGCCGCATCAAAGCCCGTTGTCCAGATTTTGGACTTAAACCCTTCACAGAAGCAGCCTACCACGGGAATGCCCAGTTCTTCGGCCAACGCATTGGCCACACCCTCGACATCATCACCGATAATGCCGGAGGCGCAGGAGGTCGTTATAAAAATGGCCTTCGGCTTTACCCGCCGGAAAACTGCCCGGATCGTGTCTTCCAGCTTTTGCGTCGCGCCAAAAATGGTATCCTCTTCTTCGATATTGGTGTTAAAATACCGGCCGATTACCGGTGGCAGTTCACGTTCCATCTGACCTACCCGGTAAACAAAATTAAACGTAAACATGTCACCCGCACAACCTATCGGGGCATGATTAACCACTGCCGCATCCTGAATCATGGAAAGCTGGCAAAAGGCGTTGCCCGAACTGCAGCCCATGCACTGGCTGAAGCTCCGGTCACTGTCTCTTAGTTTTCCGGCCCGCGAACACTGCACCAGTTCCCGGGCGGTTCCCTCAAAGCCGGTGATCGAACCCAACCGGGCTTCCCGTGTTAACACCTCTGCTGCTTTAAGATTAATGGCACTCATCTGGACTCCTCCCCTATCTCCTGTTGCTGTCTCCGGGAAAACCTAGCCGGTACGCCCCGGTAAGTACAGCTATTTGGATCTCTTTATACAAAAAAGACCGGATTAAACCCCTGCCATGCAGGAGCTTAATCCGGTCTCCGGTCTATTGATCCGGTCAACCATACCACTATTTACTTACGCCCTATTGTAAGCTGACCGGCCGGCCCTTGTCAAGCAAGTTTCGCGGCTCTCTACCCTCACCGATCTTTAGGACGATAGCCCGCATTTGACAAAGGCTTGCTCCAGATCGGCGATAATATCCGCCGCAGCCTCCAGGCCGATACTGAAACGAAGATGTCCGTTCCGGAATTCGGGCGGATAAAAATGATTGCGTTCGTCATCGGGGCCGACATAGACAATCAGACTTTCATCATGACCGATGGAAACAGCCGGAACAATTAATTCCAGCGAGTTGATAAACCGGTTATGGATGGCGGCATCGGCTTTTAACCCAAACGCCATAACCCCGGAAAACAACGACATTTGTTTTTTGGCAATCCCATGCTGCGGATGACTGCTGAGACCGGGATAAGACACAAAATCCACCGCCCGGTGCCCTGCTAAAAACTCAGCTACCGTTTGCGCGGTCCGGCTATGCTGCTCCATGCGCAAAGGAAGGGTAACCACACCGCGCATGATCAGCCAGGCATTGAACGGACTGATCACGCCGCCCAGATTGACCATGGCCTGCCGCTTGATCCGGTTAATCAGTTCCTTACGGCCAATAACCGCTCCGCCCATGGCATCGCCATGACCGTTAATATATTTAGTCAGGCTGTGAATGACAAGATCGGCGCCCAACGCCAGCGGCTGCTGCAAATAGGGCGAGGCAAAGGTACTGTCCACGCTCAGCAAGGCTCCGGCCGCCTTGGCAATCCCGGCGATGGCCGCTATATCGCTGACCCGGGTAGTCGGATTGCCCGGCGTTTCAATATGGATTAACCGGGTATTGGGACGCAGCGCCTGTTTAATCTCTTCCAGGTTGGCGGTATCCACCAGTGTGGTTTCCACGCCATACTTATCTGGAAAATATTCCTGCAGCAAACGATAAACGGCTATATAGGAAACGTTGGAGCAAATGACATGGGACTGACTGTCTAAAAAGGTGAAAAATACACCGGCCAGGGCCGAAACACCGGTGCCCAATACCACGCAGTCTTCTCCCCCCTCCAGGGCGGCCAGTTTTTCCTGCAGGTAAATCTGATTGGCCGAAGTATTGCGGGTATAAACCAATTGGTCGGGATCGCTCCAGTTCATGGCGGAGGCATCCTCCGGCAAACGATAGCTGTTGGCCATCGTCAAGGGTCTTCGAATCGCCCCGGTTTCCTTATCAATGCCATTGCCGGCATGTATGCATTTTGTCCGAAAATCAACCTGTGTTTTCTTCATCCCTGCTGTGACCTCTTTTCCGTTATTATTTTTACCCTCAGTATACGCCCTGCCGCCGCGGACCGTCTAGCAAGGTGTGAGGCAGCGAAATCCGGTCTTGGCAGTAAACAAAAAGAGCTGAAGGTCAAACGAATTGCGTTCGTTTGACCTTCAGCTCTCTGATCAGTCTATTAGTCTGTAAACTCTAAGACTATAGAATTAGGGTTTATAGACCACTAACTACATCATAGCATACACAGCCCTGCATTTCAATCGCTTGCCGGCATTTAGCCGGACAAGTCAGGCGCTGGCCCCGACCGTGGTGGTGTAGATTTTCTCGATGAGCGTCAGCGCGCCCCGGTAGCCAATATAAGAGCGGGACAGCACCACTTCATAAGAAGCCGGAAACCCTACTTCAACAATGGAGCCTTTTAATTCTTTGGTTAAATCCCGTTCCCAGGTGGTCCCGAAAATAATGGGCGGTTTGTGACCAAAGTTAGCCTGCCGGAGAATCTGGTGGATATGATAGCTGTCTTCCTCGAACTCCACATCGGTGGCAACGTCAGCGGCAATCCTATGATACTCGCCTCGAATGGCCTCACGGTATTCCTCCGGCGGGTTTTCCGTAATAATCTGCTTGCCGGGAATCACCCCCAATTGGTTCACAAGAAACTTGGTTATCGCCAGGTTATAGGCACTGTCACCGACCACGGCAAACTTAGCCGGCAGGCCCCACCAGTATTCGGCATAAAAATCGGCAAAATCCTCTAAATAGCGATAATAGGTTTTTTCCTCGCTTTGAATAAACGCCTCGGTTTTCGCTGGATCAAGCCCGGCAAAGTCAGTTACCTGGCGCAAAAACCGGCCGGTCTCCTTAGCCCCGATCGGAATAACCGGCACATGCAAAAAAGGCTGACCGTAGGTTTCCTCCAGGTGCTGGGCTGTCTGCAGTCCCAGCCAGGGAGAAAGCACCAAGTTAAACTGAGCTTTCGGGATGGACTTCCATTCGGCGATCCCCTGCGACTCTGTGCCGAACAAGATATTGACCTTAAGGCCGATTCCTTCCAAAATCCGTTTGATTTCCGCCAGATCGCCCCGCCAAAAGGTATTATGATAGGGCAGCAGCGACCATACATTAACCAGCCCCTGCTCCCTGGGACCATCATAGGGACCGACATATTGATCAATGATGGCTCTTGTCACCAGTTCATGACCGGTAAAATTGTTCCCCTTAAAGCCACCCGTCTCGGCATAAACAATGGGCACGCCCTGCTCCTGGAACTCACTTACCACCGAGCCAACATCATCACCCACCAGATCGGCAATACAGCCTGTCAGCACTACAAACAGATCGGCTTCAAGAATGTTCAGGGAGGCGGCAATTAACTCCCGCAGGCGCTCTTCGCCACCGAAAACTACATCTTTTTCCGACGAATTGGTACTGGGGACTACGGCCCCGCCACCATAACCGCCGCCCTGAAAGCCATTATAAAAACCGACATTCATAAATTGTTTATCCGCACAACCCGGTCCGCAATGGACGATCGGAATGACCCGGGGAATAGCGGCGGCGCTGTGCAGGGCGGCGATGGAGCAAACATAGCGGATCTGCTGGATGGAGTTTGTTCTTCCCTCCCGGCCGGATACATTGTCAATCGTCTCCAGGAAATTTTTCTTCTCAGACATATGCGGCTCGCTCCTTTTTCAGTAAATTGGCATCCTTGGCCAGGATAAACGGGTCTTTCTGCTTCAGCCACCAGGACTTATAGGGAAGCCGGGTATGGGCGGCCAAATCCTCATGGAATTTTTTATGGGCCATAATTTCCAGAATGGTTTCGCCCAAATTAATAATTCCCTGATAGCCCAGCGCATGGTGTTCATCCCCCAGTGGCGCGGCCGGAATGCCTAAACGGGAAGCCAGCGGGGCAAGCCCGTTATGGCGGATAAGAATAAAGTCCGGTTTGACTCGTTGCAACAGACCATAAAATTGATACTGCTGGCGGTTGCAGACACTAAAGGCAGGAACGTCGCCATAATGGTCGACAAGGTGTGCCAGGGAATCCTGCCGGGCATCCTGACTGTCATAGATCGGATCATGATGGAAAACCAGCGAACCGTCAACCTGAATACCCAGTTCCCGCAACACGGCAATCAGGCCATGGGCATAGGCCGAGCCGGTAGCCACATAGCCCTTGAGCCCCTTAAGCTGCTGACGCAGTTCAGCCAGACGGGGCGCGATCCGTTGATGTTCCTTGGCAATATAGACTTCCGCCTGCTCCTCCCGGTGCGTGACTCTGGCCAATTCCCGGAGCCAGGCATCGGTGCCGGCAAAGCCATAAGGCTGGGGAGCCTTGACTTCGGGTACACCAAACTGCTGCTCCAGAGCGGCTGCCATGTACGAGGACAAGGTATAGCAAAAGCCGACCGTAGCTGCCGCTTCGGATAATTGCGCCAGATCATCTACCGTAGCCAGGTCCACCACATAATTAACCCGCAGACCCAGTTCGGCCAGCATCGGCGTAAACACATCGGAGCCCCAGAGGTTGATCACGTTAACCAGGTCTTCCTGCTTTTTCGGATTTTTCCGGACAAGCTGCCGCACAATGCCATGCTGCGTAGCATCAAACCCTGTACTCCAGTGCTTGGATTTAAAACCCTCGCAATGAAGCGGAATGACCGGAATGCCAAGTTCCGCCTCCATTTGGCTGGCCACACTGTCCACATCATCACCGATAATACCGGTGGAGCAGGAGGTGGAAATAAAAATGGCTTTGGGCTTGTTGCGCTCCCAGGCATCGCGGATGGACTGCTGTAACTTGTCAATACCGCCGAACACCATATCCTTCTCTTCCAGATTGGTGCAAATCATTCGCAAGTTTTCCACCGGCAGCTTGCGCAAGGCAAGGCCGTTACGATAAATGGAATTATAAATCACCTGTCCGGCGCCACAGCCGATTGGCGAGTGCTGAACAAGTACTGCGTCCCGCACATTTCCTGCCTGGCACTCCACCATCTGCTCACTGCAAACCGAGCCTTGCGTGAACGGACCCTGCAATTCGCAAAGGGTACGCGCCTTGTCCCGGCCGCCGCATTGCCCCCCGCAGCTTTCGCCTCGCGCATAGGCCGACTCACGGGAAAGCTCGGACGCTTTACCGTCCCAGGCAATGATTGTCCCCAGACGCTGCTCACGGCTTTCCACCACCGGTGTATCCAGATTGATCTTCATGGTTTTATCCTCCTTGTATGAAAATTAAAGGCTGAAAGCCTACTCCGTTTACGAGTAGACTTTCAGCCTTTAGTTTGATAACTAATCAGCTCTCCTATCGATTGTAAGGGCCCCGGGCTTTAAATAAACCGGTGCCGCCGCTGGGCCGAAATAAGTTCGGTATTCATACCCGCCTCATGCAGACCACCGCTATAGCGGCCATGTTCCATTTTGACGCAGAGATCCATAACCGTAAGCAAGCCGGCGGCACGGGCTTTTTCCGCTGCCGCCAGGTTGATAATTTTTAGCTGCAGCCACACCGCCGGTATCTTACAGGCTATCGCTTCCTCCACGATAGGCAGGCAAGCCTCAGCCGGCCTGAATATATCCACTAAATCAACAGGCTGGCCAATACTGGCTAAGTCGGGATAACACTTTTCGCCAAGAATCTCCGTGGCCCGGGGATTGACCGGAATGATTTTATAGCCGGCTGAGCGCAGATAAGTGGCAACAAAATGGCTGGCTTTCTGCCGTTCGGCCGATAAACCGACGATGGCAATAGTCCTGGTATGATCCAGAATCTTTTGAATAACCTCCGGATTTTGATAAAGAGCCTGCTCCTCGCCAGTCAACGCCGAATTCATAGTTAGCGAGCCGCCAGTGCCTGTTCCAGATCCCATAGCAAATCCTCCCCTGTTTCTATTCCCACCGACAGCCGGATAAGTTCAGGTCCCACACCGGAGCTTGCCAATTCTTCGTCCGTAAGCTGCTGGTGTGTCGTAGATGCCGGATGGATGACCAGACTGCGTACATCACCGATATTCGCCAAATGACTGAACAGTTTTAACCGGGCAATGAATTTCTTGCCGGTCTCCCGCACATTTTCGCCGGGCTGTTTCTTTAACCCGAAGGACAGCACGGCTCCGGCTCCTTTCGGCAGGTACTTTTGAGCGATATCGTACTGGGGGTGGCTGGGCAGACCGGCGTAGGAAACCCACGCCACTTTGTCATGTTCTTCTAAAAACTGCGCCACTTTTCGTGTATTTTCCACATGCCTGTCCATCCGGATTGACAGCGTTTCAATGCCCTGCAGCAGTAAAAAGGCATTCATTGGCGACAAACAGCAGCCCGTATCCCTCACTGTCTCGGTCCGCACTTTCATTAAATAGCCGTAATGGCCAAAGGTATCATAAAATTTAAGATTATGGTATTTGGGCGAAGGATCGGCAATGGACGGGAAAGCGGAATAGTCGAACTTACCTGATTCCAGTACCACGCCTCCCAGTGAATTACCATGGCCGCCAATAAATTTAGTGGCTGAATACACGGTAATCGTCGCGCCAAACTCCATGGGTCGGCATAGGTAAGGCGTTGCCAGCGTATTATCAATAATCAGCGGTATGCCGTGGCTCTTGGCCAGGGCCGCCACCTGTTCAATATCCAGTATACTGCCGCGCGGATTGCCGATCATTTCACTGTAGAGGGCTCTGGTCTTAGGCGTAATGGCTTGTTCCCAGGCACGAATATCGGTGGGATCCACATAATGAACGGGATTACCCATTTTTTTCAACGTATGGGTTAACTGGGTAACCGTTCCGCCATACAGATGGGAGGAGGCCACCAGTTCATCACCCGGCTCTAACAGTGTCATAAGCGCCGCCAGTTGGGCCGCCATACCGCTCGAAGTGGCCACCGCACCGGTTGCACCTTCCAGGGAAGCCATTCTTTCTTCAAAGATGGCTACCGTAGGATTGCTGATGCGCGAATAAATATGCCCGTACTGCTTGAGGTCAAATAACTCCGCCGCATGGTCGGCATCATAAAACACAAAAGAAGAGGTCTGATAAATCGGCACAGCCCGCGCCCCGGTCTGCGTATCCGGAATATGTCCGGCATGAATCATACGGGTATCAAAGCCAAACCTGCGTTCGCCGCTCATTTTATCAGCTCCTTATAAAGGCCGCCACGTTAGGATCTTGCTGGAGCTTTGCCAAATCCTCGGCCGTCGGCAGTTTCGATTTATCCCGTTCCACATTAACCAGGCATAAAAAGCCCAAATGATCGCCACGGCTGGCCTTAAATTGATGCCAGGTATTGGGTGGTACGGTAATCACATCATTTTGCTCAATAGAATGAATGGTATCCCCCAGGAATACTTCTCCCTTGCCGCGTAAAATAAGCACTAAGTGCACATGTTCATGATATTCCAGTGAAGAGTAGCCAGCGGGCTGCACTTCGAAATACCGCAACTGACAGGGTAAATTCCCCAAACCGTCAAACAATACCTGACGGGTAATGCTTTTAAAGTTGGTACCGTTTTCCTGATAAGCCAGGACTGAAACGTTATCCCAGGTAAAATCTCCGTTATGGCGAGTGATCATGCTTTATTTCCTCCTTTAACGGAGACTGCGGTCATTGCCGCTATCTGGCACATGTTTGCCGCAGCCTCCTTATTGCCATTGCAATTATACGGTATTCGTTTAATCCGATCGTGATGATCCCTAGGTAACCACTAATTAATTCACACTGCACGTCCTGACGGATCTTTTTCCGCCTGACTGCGTCAGCAAAACCTTGAAATAGAGACCGCTATCCCTGCAGTTTTGCTTCCTTGCCATACGAAAAAATCTCTCGCCAGGCCGGCAGACTCATTAAATCAGTGGTTACCTAGGCCTTATGACAAAGTATCCACAATTTGACGGAAATAGCGGCAATTCGCTACTAAATCCGGCCCTTGTTTAAACAAGCCGCCGCCCATTAAAAAAACAACGTCTTTTCCGTATACCTCCAGCATCTCCGGAACCTTCTCCAGCGTCATGCCGCCCCCCGGGCTGGGAAATATCGGTTTGATATGCCCCATTGGCACCTGCGTGCCTGCGACAATACTCCGGCATTCGTCCCGGCTGAAAGAAAACCGTCCGCCAAAGTTAGGATAGATGACCGCATCGGCGCCGGCCAGCCGGCTAAGCTGACCATACAACGCGTAATGGGCGATACCCATACCCTGACTGGCCGCCGTTACGTAGCTTCCCTGAAAAGCCGGATGACTGAATACCGGCAAGGCCAGACTGTCGTCGTCAGCCAAATAGCGCATGGCATCCAGCCCGGTTAACGCCGGTGAAATCAGTAAACCACCGGCCCCTGCCTCCTTGGCCAGGCGAGCCCGCTCAGTAATTTCACCAAAAGCAGCGGTAACATTCGGGACATAAATACTGCTATGGCCTGTCTCCTTATTGGCTTTAGCCACGGCTGCCGCGCACTTGGTTACCCGTTCCTTGTAAGGGGCAAATACCTGGTTGGAAAGGCCATGATCGTCTTTAATAATATCAATGCCGCCCACGGCGCATTGATAAGCCAGCTCGGCCAGTTGGTCCGCCGTCAGCCCCATGGGTTTTAAGGCAACAAACAAGAGCGGACGATCAGTCACGGTTAGCAGCCGGCGTAAACCTTCCCGACCAAACCGGGGACCTTTAAAAGCGTTTAGCAAACCAGGCGGCAGGTCCAGCTTTTCCACCAGAATTCCCGGCTTGATGCTGATATTGCCAAACAGGACATTGAGAAACTGAGTCAATTCATAGGCTGTGCTTTCAACGGCATAACTAATATCAGCGTAATATGCGCTATCCGCTTTGGTAAAGGATTCAATACGCCCTACGATTTCATCGCGGATAAACCCTGGTTGTAACAGTTCAGCCGGATATTCCACCGTTTGCTCCACACAAATATCCCGGGCTTTGGCATAGGCCTCCTGTTCTTCACCGGTAAGACGATAAGTTATTATAAATCGTTCGCCGGAAATCATCGAATTCCCCCTTTAACCGCTGACAGTTTGCCCGGCTGGTTTACTCTCTTGGTTGGCATCTTCCAGATAGGCATGCACGGCGGTTCTGTTTTTCTTAAACCAGAAGTAGAGCGCAAAGTATATGACCAGTACGCCGCCAATGATAATAACATTCTGGCTTAAAAAAGCAAGGAAGAGAAGGCCCATGAACGGATGAGCCAGAATACCGAAGCTGGTAATCATTACGCCAACAGCCGGGATTTTTACGCCAACCTGAGTGGCTACCTCGGTAAAGAGCGGCGCCGTATAGGAGCACATGTACAGCCCCAAGGCAAACCAGATGGCCCCGGAGATAATGCCTTTAAGAATGTTGCCGTTCGATACGGCAATAACCACTTCGATCATAAACGGCAGCGCAATTAAATCCACCATCGGCAACGTCGTATTGCCCGGTAAAATGAGCGCCAGTACAACCATTACCGGAATTAAAATAATACCGGTAATTAATGTTGCCGGTTCACCATAGCCAGCCGCATCATTAACGGCCAAATACCATTCCCTGCTTTTCACGCCGCTTTTGGCCGTTTTCTTGCTCGCTTCGGTAAGCGGCAAAAACGCCGAGGCAAACACACCGGCCACTTTGGGGAAGATATTCATAACGGCGGCCGTACCGATGGCCAGCCCGGCGATTTCGCCCCAGGCGGTCAAAGTGGACAATCTGCTTAGATTACCCATAATACCCAGGAAAATACCGAGTAAAAAGCCTAAGAACATAGGTTCACCCAAAAAGCCCAGTTTCTTTTGTATGCTTTGCGGATTGAGGTTTATTTTATGTAAGCCAAACTTATTTAAAAGCCAGTTCATGGCTACGGCGTACGGAACAGCCTCCAGATGATGGGGTGCCGTCATGGCGCAATTGGGATACCCATAGTAGGTCGACCAGCGTTTGGCCAAAACTTCGGCAAAAAGCAAAATATATAGATTCATAACAATCATGCAGAAAACAGCTAATATCATATTATTCGTCAATAAATAGATCAAAGATCCCCAGACCATAAAAGAATAATTATTCCAAAGATCGCCGGGCATAAAAATATTAGTCCATTTCAGTAAAAATAACACAATTTGAACTAACAGGGCCAATCCGACGAAAACCATACCTACTTTCGTGGAATAGCCTACGATCGCCGTTGTCTGCCAGCCTAAATCCATGACCGGCAGGTTAACACCCGTAATTTCCACCATGCGCTTTACCACCGGCGCTACCAGCGGAATATACGAACCGATCAGCATATTAAAACCGGTCAGGCCGATCCCTGCCAACAGCGCGGCATTAAACGCTTGCTTAGGTTTTATCTTCAGAAACAGGGCAACAATAAACAGCACAACCGGTACAAAAATAGCTGCTCCAAAGGTATCAAAAATTTGTTTCAATATTTCAAAAAACACGTGTTACCACTCTCCTACTCATTTAAGATTGATGCATTATACTCCAGCTTCCAGTCCCTTAATTACACCAAGAGCCTGTTCCAGGAATTCCTCTTCGCCGAAGCCGGTCAGAAACCCAACGGCATTAATGGCCGGAATGGCAAAGTCACCGGAAATCGGGCTGGTATGGGCAATAAAATCATAATTTCCTGCCAGCAGGGCACTTTCCACGCCGCCCGGATTGACTTCCACCGTAATAATCTCGTAGCCCACTTCCGCTAATCTTTCTTTCAGCTTGCCTGATACCATGGCAGAACTTACTGTTCCTGATCCGCATACACTCAAAATTCTAATAGGCCTCATCATATCTCCCCCTAAATTTTTTTATTACTCACATATGGCCGGCAGGCAGGCCGGACAGCAGGCTGCAAACCTCTGTTGCCGCAGTTGCCTGTTTTATCTTGGTAAGCAGCGTTTCATCCTGAAGCATGGTCATTAGCTGGGTCAGTACTGTAAGATGTTTTTCCGGTTTGTCGACGGCAAACATCATAACAATTTCTACAGGCAGCACGGTATCCAGGCTCCCCATCATCTGGAAAGCTACCGGCTGCTGCAAGATTCCCACGGCCAGGGCAGGCTCCAGCACATGGCTGCTGTCGGTATGGGGGACAGCCACACAAGTCCCGGCTCCCGGCAAACCGGTAGGATATTGTATTTCTCTTTGCAGCACGGCGTCCTTATAGGACTCTTTTACCTTCCCCTTGCCAAACAGCGTATCCGCCAGCTTGCCAAGCACCTCTGCCGGAGTTTGGGCCACCATGTGCAGCCGGACCAGCTCTGCGTCGATCAGGTTCAAAGCTTCACCTCCCTTCCTTTTTAATAAGCAAAACCGCTAGTGCCTCCTCCGGCAGAAATCTATAGCAGACCACCGGCCTTTTTGCCGTCAGTCTTCGTTGTCGTCGGCTTACATATATCCGATATGCGCGCCTCCTCCGCCTTGACTGCCGGCAAAAATTCTCGATGTTACACTACATCTTCCTACCGGATGAGGCACTAGAGACACAAAAAGAGGCTCCGGAAAAGAAATGCTTATCTTCTCCGGAGCCTCTAGTCTCTCTAGTCAGCTCATTACCATATTATAGAAATCATACTATACGGTTTCTTCTTTAGTCAATCCAAATGATCATTTCTCCGATAATTCCAGAGTTTCATTCATACTGCCGGTACGGTAACCTTCCAGATCGAGGGTCACAAAAGAAAATCCCAGTTTCTTTAATTCCTGGCTAATCCGCAGCGAGTTTTCCGGCTGGGCTAACAGGGGAATATCTTTGGCCGCCACTTCGATCCGTGCGATATCGCCATGATGCCTAACCCTGACCTGCCCCGAACAAAGAGTCTTGACAAAGGCTTCCGCCAGTTCCACCTGCTTCAACCGTTCGGCTGTAACCGGCAGCCCGTAAACAATCCGGGACGACAGACAGGCGGCGCTGAGTTTTTTCCAGGTCGGCAGACCCCATTCCTTGGACAGGCTGCGGATCTCTTCCTTGGTTATGCCGCATTCCAGCAGCGGGCTGCGTACACCCGGCAACTCGGCAACAGCCTGCATGCCTGGCCGGTAATCGGCCAGATCATCGGCATTAGAGCCTTCCAAAACCCAATGAAAGCCCTGCTCTTTAGCCCAGGCGGCAATTACGGTAAACCGCTCCATTTTGCAATGGTAGCAGCGTTTTTCATCATTCTCAACAAAATTGGCATTATTAAGCTCACTAATCGTAAGCAAAACATGCTTGATGCCCAATTTCCCGGCGATCTCCACCGCCTCTTTCCGTTCACTGGCCGGCAACGTCTCAGAACAGGCGGTTACGGCAATTGCCCGGTCATCGTACAAAGCCTGCTTGGCGGCAGCGGCCAGAAACGTGCTGTCCACCCCGCCCGAAAAGGCGACTACCACACTGCCCATACTGCGCAAAGTGTCCAGCAGCTTTTTAACTTTTTCTTCTGTATTCATCTTTCATGCTCCTTTCCCAGTGCTCCGCCAACTCTGAAAGTGCAATTACATTTGCGGGAATTTTTGCATAAGGCAGGGCAATGAAGGCGCGCCTATCGAACATAGGTAAACCGACGGCAACGAAACCTTACAGAAAAAGATCCGTGAAGAAATTGTAATTTCAGAGTTGATGAACCACTCTTTGCGTCACTTAAATCACAGGTATTTAAGTGACGCCAACTACTAATCATCCTTCCTTTACCTGCAGTCCGGCTCCGGTCAATTTCTGACCCACCGAAGACCAGGAACGCTTGGCAAAAACCAGAGGGACTCCTCTTAGCTTGGCAAGCTGCTTCACATTCTGCGCCGTATTGTGATTGATGTAATCGGTCAACACAACAATCAGACGAGTGGCTTTCGGAATGTTGAATTTTTTCTTATCCGCCGCGTTCCTACCTGTAATATGTTCAATATGATGAATGCCTAATTCCTGCAACTCTTTCTCAATTCTTCCGAGATTATCGGCGCCAATAATTAATACCGACATCTTTCTCACCTCTTTACATATTGGTCATTCGCTTATGATCAAAACGGCAGTGCCTCTCTGATCATATAAAAAGCCGGAATGATGACAATGTCATTCATTCCGGCCTCCGGTTATCCAGTCGGTCGTATCCTGCGCCGCAGCGCCAACAAAAGAATGCAGCTGCATTCTATTCGTGATGGTATTAGTATATGATTATTTCTTATCATATCGTCAATACTGGAATCTGTCAACAAATACTCGCAAAGTTTCGTTTGCTTTTCTAGGGCGTGTTTCAAACTAACGGAATGATTCATGGCGAGTGATTTTGGCGCCAGATGAAGCAAGCTTTTGCAGGCAATAGCGGCCCTTAGTTCAAAAAATTCTAACAAAGGATGGCACCAAAGACGCCGTTCGGGAACGTTTCTTATAGTTTGAAAAATACGTCTAGTGCTCCATCAACTTTGAAAGTGCAAATTAAATTTGCGGGGATTTTTCGCAAGGCAAGGCGGAGGAGGCGCGCCTATCGAACCTAGGTAAGTCGACGACAACCAAGGCTTACGGAAAAAGACCTGTGAAGAAATTGTAATTTCAGAGTTGGTGGAGCACTAGTACTTTGTCAGCCTTAAAACGGTGGAATAAGACTGATAAAGTACTAGTTATGCCGAGCGGAAATATTTTGCCAGCTTACGCCTTACCCGCTGAATGGCGTTATCCACCGTCTTAGGCTTGCATTGCAATTTTTCCGATATATGGCGCGGCTTATACCCGCATATATACAGCTTTATAATGCTTCGTTCACGGTCTGTTAAATAACTTTCGATCACCCACAGCATGGTTTCCACTGCTTCCCGGTCCAATACCACGGCCAGTGGGTCATCCAGCCGCTGATCCAATACCAGCCTATCCAGAAATTCATCTGTCCCGTTGTCTCCGCTAAAATACAAGGAGCAGGCAGTATTAGCGGCTTTGTGCTTATTCCGGTTGGCCATCCGGATCGCCGACTTCATCATGTTCTTAATATTAATCAGGGCCGTGACTTCAAAGCTGTATTTTTCATTGTGCTCATAATGTAAAACCGCCTTGTACAGTCCCAGCAGTCCCCACTGGTACAAGTCATCCACATCGCCACCCGGCAGGTAATAACGGTTGGCATAGGCGTAAATGCTATTTCTAAAGCGCTTTACGATACGGTTAAACTCATCTTCAATGATATTTCCCGAGTCATCAAAACAACAAGTTAGCATGGTTATCCCTCTACCTTATGATTTATCTAGCATGTCCCCTGCGACTGCACAGCGGCAAGGACGATGAATGCTTTCTTCTGTCATCCGTCGCTAATATAAAACAAGCATGAATGTAAAGTAACACAATAGACTTGTGTTAC
>NZ_FODY01000017.1 GCF_900110485.1 Propionispora vibrioides
CCATACCGAACACAGTAGTTAAGCCCACATACGTCGAAAGTACTTGGTTGGAAACGGCCCGGGAGGATAGATAGTTGCTGGTTAAGAGAAAGACACTCACTTTGGTGGGTGTTTTTTGTTTGTGCTGATAAGTTGAAGTAGTTAAGCTCACATACGTCAAGGAAGGTACTGACGTACCTTTGATTTATTCCTGTGTGTGGCTAGGTAGAAGAGTTATCGTCTTTAGTAACGAAAATGAAATAAGTCAGTGGCTGCCGGTTTAAACGGAAGACTTGGTTGGAAACGGCCCGGGAGGATAGATAGTTGCTGGTTAAGAGAAAGACACTCACCTTGGTGGGTGTCTTTTTGTTGTGTAAAGATGAATGTAGGGCTGAGAGCTAAGTCCTTGTAGGAATCGATGTGAGGATATTAACATCAAGGCGAGCCGACGAGGGGTTGTATCATAACAATGTTCCAGTGCTGACTTACGCTTATGGTAAGGTATAGCCCTCACCGGGTAGCAGTAGGGCGTATGGCACCTTTTAATACTCATTTATGAGTAATTTACTTATTTGTCCAAGACTGTTCAATTGAGCCGTTCCCGGCGGCCTTTACGGAAAAAGACGGTCCGCAGGATGCCAGAAGGGGGGAGCTTCCGTTAAGAAATCCAATTGTTTGAGCGAAGCGAGTTTTGGATTCTAGGAAGCTTCCCCTTCTGGCAAGTCTTTTGAAGTGTAGGCCTAGATTTTTTTGCCCCTTTTTGTATCATGACAAAAAGGGGGATTGATGATTGAAGATGACTTAACTCATCAAGGTGGAGCGGTAGAACCGGATACTATAAGTCCATTAGGCAATAAACATAAAACTGCAGAAAACCCTCTCTGCAGTCTTTTTATTGCCATACTATTACCTTTTTTACTTACCTTTTTTGAAGGAATTCATCTAACCTAAAGAGAATTTTTACAATATTTACTATTGTGATTTTTACAGCCTTAACGTAGTAGACGGCAGCCGAACCCATGTTCCAGCATAATAAGGTACAAACAGGAGAATATCGACGTAGGCCGGTTGACGATAGCCTCAGTGCTCGGAATACAGAATGTTAGCACACATGAAAACAGGTTGGTAAAGCATTAGCTTGTGGAGGCTCTTGATGAAGCGATTAGATCTGGTCTATCAGTTTATTGTAGAACAATGTGATGAACAATACCGTCAAAAGGGAACGATTGTGGGGGTGCCTACGGAGCTGGTTGCCCAGACGCTGGCTATTCAGCGTTCCAATGCGTCCAGTGATTTGAATGCGTTGGTAAAGCTGAATAAACTGGAAAAGGTGGAAGGTAAGCCGGTTCTCTATAAAATACGGGAAGCCTTGCGCCAGGAACATACTGCTGAGGTGACGGGTACGGTACTGGATCAAATTATCGGGGCGGAGCAAAGCCTGAAAAAGCCTTTGCTGCAGGCGAAGGCCGCCGTTATGTACCCGCCTTTTGGTTTGCATATGCTGTTGCTGGGCGAAACCGGTGTGGGCAAATCCATGTTTGCCGGGGCCATTTTTCAATATGCCCAGGATACGGGCAGATTGTCGCCCCATGCTCCTTTCGTGGTCTTTAACTGCGCCGATTATGCCCACAATCCCCAGTTGCTGCTATCTCAGTTATTTGGGGTGAAAAAGGGCAGCTATACCGGCGCGGAACGGGATACGGCCGGGCTGGTGGAAAAAGCGGATACGGGAATTTTATTCTTAGATGAGGTGCACCGCCTTCCCCCGGAAGGGCAGGAAATGCTATTTTACCTGATTGATAAAGGAGCCTACCGGGCGCTGGGAGAAGCGGTGGAAGAACGTCGCGTTAGGGTACTAATTATTTGTGCTACAACGGAAAGTGCCGAATCGTCACTGTTAAGAACGTTTATGCGACGCATTCCCATGCTGATTACACTTCCTTCTATCAGAGAAAGAACCATGGAGGAACGGTGGAGGCTGATCCAGAGTTTCTTTAAAAATGAAGCCCAGGCCTTACATCTTCCGGTCAGTGTTTCTAAGAACGCGCTGATTGCCTTTTTGTTGTATGAATGCCCTAACAATATCGGGCAGTTGAAAAGCGATATTAAATTAAGCTGTGCCCGTGCCTTCCTGGAATATGTGGGCAGCCGGGAAAAAACACTAACAGTGTGCAGTGAGGACCTGTCCGAATATATCCGCCGGGGCTTTGTGAATTATAAGGCGCATCGCCAGGATATTGAACAGATTGGAATTACGGGCAGCCTGATCTTTTTTCCGGGGCCCGGGGAAAACCGGACTGTCGGGAACGAGCCGGCAGGTATTTATGAGGTGTTGGAGCAGAAATTCAACACACTTAAGGAAAAAGGCTTAAGCGATCAGGATATTCAACTGATTATGAGCCTCGAGATTGATGTCTACGTCAAGCAATACATGAGCAAATTCCGAAAAAATAATCTGGAGGAATTATATAAAATAGTAGACCGCAAGGTGGTCGGCATGACTCAGGAATTTCTGCAATATGTGCAAGCCGAGACAGGCAAACCGTTCGAAGAAAAGGTGCTTTTCGGCATGTCGATTCATATTGCCCATGCTCTGGAGCGTATCAGAGACGGCAAGGAGATTGTCAATCCTCATCTAAGTGAAATAGAAAGCTCTTATCCGGAGGAATTCGCCTTGGCACAGCATTTTGCCAAGCTGGCAGAACGGGAGTTTTCCGTAATCATACCTAACGATGAACTTGGTTTTATTACCATGTTTTTGGTGCTGGATGATCCTCTGCGGCAGGCAGCGCCGGGCCGGGTGGGCGTTATTGTCGCTATGCATGGCAACAGCACGGCTACCTCGATGGTGGAGGTGGTCAACCGGCTGTTGGGTGAGAAGCATGCGGTGGGCTATGATTTGCCTTTGGAGCAGAAACCGGAAGTGGCTTTAGAAGAAATTATTTGTCTGGTTAAGGAGCAGGATAAAGGCCAGGGGGTTTTGCTGCTGGTCGATATGGGCTCGCTGGTTATGTTTGGTGATATCATTTACGAACGGACAGGCATTGCCATTAAAACGGTAGAAATGGCAACGACACCGCTGGTGCTGGAAGCGGCACGCAAAGCGCTGCTGATGACTTCGCTGGAAGAGATATATTATTCCCTTACCAACATAAGTCCCTATCTGGGACGGATGTACTGGAACAGCGTGGAGTTTTCCCACCGGCTTAATGAAGGTGTGATTGTCACGGCCTGCATTACCGGCCGGGGAACGGCCATTAAGTTGAAAAACATCTTAAAAAAGAGTCTGGCCGATTATGACCGGCCTGTGGACATTCTGCCCATCGAAATCGGGGGTATGGAGGATTATTTGCGTAAGTTAAATAAAATCCGTCAGGAGAAAAACCTGCTGGCCGTGGTGAGCAGCATTAGGCCACAGGACCCATCGATTCCCTATTTGTCGACCAAGGAACTGCTGGAGGGGAAAATCGGCACTGTTCTGCAGGGGCTGCAACCGTCGGTGGTTACCGTACCGGTGCTGGATAACATACAGTTTATGGTGGAAGTAATCGACGAACATCTTAATATTGACGGCGCAACCTTTATTCGGGCCTATGAGTTTTTTGTAAAACGGCTGGCGGCGAATGCGTTGCTTTTGCCTGATGATGCCGATATCGGGCTAATCTTGCATTTAGCTTGTACGATTGAGCGGTTGCTGCGAGGGGAAGCGCTTGACGATGACGGAAAGCACAGTGGACTGGCTATGGCGGGCTATGGCGAGAGCCTGCGGGTAGTTGAGCAGGCGTTGGGAGTAATGGAAGAGACCTTTGCTGTGAAGCTGCCTGTCCATGAATGCCGGAACATTGTTAAACTAATTTATCTGATTTAGCGAAACAGGAATATATTCAGATTACATGTTCTGCCGGAACTGTTTTTGTAGAGTGCCAGGTGTTTTAATAAAACAATACACTTTTGGATACAAAAGAATACACTTGGGGTGGAAAACCCGGAAAGCTTGTTATTAAAGGCAGCTTTCCGGGTTTTATTGTGTATTGGCATGTTCCTTGCAAAATATAAAAGCATAAAAACAAAGGAGTGATTTTATGGAAGCATTGATTAAATGGCTTGATGAATATTATGCGCCCTTTGCGGCACGGGTTGGTGATCAACGTCATTTAAAAGCTATCCGTGACGGTGTGGTATCCTTAATTCCCCTACTGCTAATCGGTTCGTTCTTTCTGATTATTGCTTTTCCACCGATTAGTTCACTGGCCAAGCTGGTGGAGCCTTATGTACCCATTTTGGTTTCGGTTAACAACACAACGATGGGCTTAATGGGGTTAATGGCTGCCTTTGCCGTTGCCTATTCTCTGGCCGCTTCATACAAAATGGACACGCTCAGCAGTTCCATGTTCAGCGTGGCGGCGTTTATGCTGGCGACGCCGTTCACGAAAGACGGTAATATTGCCGCGGCCTGGATGGGAAGCAAGGGGCTGTTTGTGGCTATGCTGTCGGCCATATTCATTGTGGAATTGCAGCGATTTATGATCAAACGGAATATTGTTATCAGAATGCCTGACGGTGTGCCGCCAACCGTGGCCCGTTCATTTGTCGCTCTGATTCCGGGCTTTATCGCGTTAGCTTTGATTTTGATACTGAACATTAGTTTGTTTTCGCTGGGCAGCAATGTACAGGACATTATCTATAAAATTCTGGCTGCTCCGTTATTAAGTCTTGGTGGTTCGTTACCGGCCTTTCTGCTGGCGGCTGTGTTCGCGCAATTATTATGGACAGTTGGGATTCACGGCGCCAGTCTGGTCGGAGGCATTATGAGTCCCGTATGGTACTCGCTTTCGCAGCAAAATGCCGTCGCCAAAGCGGCCGGCGAAGTACCACCCAATATTATCTGCCAGCAGTTTTGGGAAATGTTTTCTACCATCGGCGGTTCTGGTTCCACCTTTGCTTTGGCTATCATGCTGTTGACCATTGTTAAGTCAAAACAGCTTAAAGCGATCGGTAAATCGGCTATCTGGCCCGGGCTGTTTAATATTAACGAACCGATCATCTTTGGGCTACCGATAGTTATGAATCCGATTATGATGATACCCTTTGTACTGGCACCGGTTGTCTCCATAACCATTGCCTATTTCGTTACCGATTTGGGTCTGGCGGATAAGGCCTTTGCCATGGCTCCCTGGACAACGCCGCCGTTTATCAATGCCTTTTTGGATACCGGTGACATCCGGACCGCGGTACTGCAGTTTGTTTGCTTTTTAGTGACAGGCATTATTTATTATCCATTTTTAAGAATGGCCGATATGGTTAATTGCCGGGAAGAAGGAATCAGTGAAGTTGTTTATGAAGAAAAGCAAATAGCAATTTTGGAGGAGAAACAATGAAAAAAGAGCTGGTAGTACTAGGCCTTTCTTCTGTAATTTTTTGTGGTGGCGTACACGTCGAGGCAGCACCGGGATTTTTTCAAGAGGTACCACTGAACGACTGGTCTTATGAAGCCGTCAACGGGCTTATTGCCACAGGACATGTGAATGACTACACCGAACAGATACCGCAAGGCCGTATCATGAGCCGCATGGAAATGGCCATGGTTGTCGATGATGCCATGCAGAACCTCAAAGAATTCACGCCTGCTGAGCAGGATACAATTCAGAAATTGAATAAAGAGTATTACTATGACATCAAAAAGATACAGAGGCTGTCGCAGCTCGACAATGCAGATTTGGAAAAGGCTACAAATGACACGACCTTTACGGAAGAAGAAAAAGCTGGCCTGAAGAAAGCGGCAGCTTTTGCGGATAAGTTTTCCATTGATGGCTATGCCCGCCTACGCAATGACCACTATCTGAAGGATACGGGCAGGACAACCCGTGCAAACATGACTCATGTGCAAGTCAATACGACGTACAAGGTAAATGATAATTGGCAGGTCCATACCGATCTTGGCTATCGTAATTCCTTCAGTGGCTTTGATGAGCTGAAATCCCTTTCACCGAGTGAGAATCAGACGGGCATCACCATGGATACCTATGTGACGGGCCGCATGGCGGACAATGCTCTCGGTCTTAAAGTCGGCAAGTGGAATGAATGGAACATTTACGGCTGGGGTATGGATATCGACTGCGATTTCACCGGCGTACAGCTTGATTATGGCAAAAAAGATTTCAAGACCTATTTCACCTCGGGCAAGATGGATCTTTGGGATAATGCCATGGGTGGTGATCGTGAGTCTGAACAGGTTACCAGCTTGCGTTCCTTCTATCCATTTGATAAGAAAAATGACATCAATTTCGGCGTTTCCTGGAGTTCTGCTATGGCCAGCCGCTACCAGGATCCTGATCAGGGACGCGTATTCTATTACTATACCCATGCGCATCACAATTTTGATAACAACTGGGATCTCCGCGTGGGCGTCATCAATAGCGATGCAAAACGAGATGATACGGCAACTGCAGCCACAAAGACGAAGCAGCCGGGCCGCTGGGTGCAGCTCCAGTACAAGGGGTCCGATCTTCAGGCTCCTGGTTCTTATGGCATTACCGCTGATTACCGTTATGAACCGGCGCTCAGCTGGCCAACGGTCACGGACTGGTGCGGGCTCAATGAACGCTTCTTCCGCCTTGGCGTAAGCTATGTACCGGCGAAGAACATCCTTCTGGATACCTTCTATACCTGGGGAAGAGAAATTGATACTGGTGAGAAGGACGACCTGTACCGTTTCCAGACACAGTTCTTCTTCTGATGAAGCAGTGAAATAAAAAAATAAAGGGAGAAAGAAATAATGAATATTTTGCTTGTATGCAGCGCCGGTATGTCTACCAGCCTGCTGGTGACCAAAATGCAAAAAGAAAGTCAGGCCCGAGGCTGGCAGGACGAGATATTCGCCTGCTCCATCGATGAACTGGAAGAATATATTGACCGCTATGAGGTTGTTTTGCTTGGCCCGCAAATCCGCTATAAGGCTAAAACAGTAGGGGCCTTGGCGGTGGAAAAAGGCAAGGCTTTTGCCGTGATTGATTCCATGAGCTATGGCCGGGTGGACGGAGTTAAGGTACTGGAGCAGGCTTATAGTCTCAAAGGGTAAAGTAAATTAGTCGATGAGGGGTACACCGATATGGAAGAAGTGGTATTTAACATTATCATGCATGCCGGAGATGCGCGCAGTTATGCCTTTGAAGCGCTCAGGTATGCTCGTGAACAAAAATTTGAGGCGGCAGCAGCCAGCATGTCTCAGGCAAAAACCAAGCTGATTGATGCCCATCATATTCAGACTCAACTGTTACAGCAGGAGGCAGAAGGAAAAAAACAGGAATTTAGTCTTCTCTTGGTGCATGCGCAGGATCACTTGATGACAGCCATGCTGGCCAAGGATTTGATTGAAGAAGTCATTTCGCTGCTGGAAATGCAGGTCCGGCAGAAATAGTAAAGATGGCCGGTACCAGGAGCAAACCGGTTAAACTGGAGGAGGAAGTGGTTGCAATGAGATATACCTTACCGGACAACTTTAAAATGGGGGCTTCGGCCGCAGCCTGGCAGACGGAAGGCTGGGCCGGGAAACGGGAGGGACAGGATTCGCTGATTGATATGGCGTACAAACAGTTTCCCGACCGCTGGCATGAAGGCTATGGACCGACGATGGCAACCGATTTTTACCATCGGTATGCCGAGGACTGCGCGCTGATGAAGGAGCTGGGAATGACAACTTACCGGACTTCCATCGACTGGTCGCGGTTTATCCTGAACTATGAAACCGGGGAAGTGAATCAGGGAGCTGCCGATTATTATAGCAATGTGGTTGATGAATTAATTAGTAACGGAATAGAACCGATGATCTGCCTGGAGCACTGGGAACTGCCCTATTCGTTGTTTGAAAAGTATGGCGGCTGGCGGTCGCGAACGGTGGTTGACTGCTATGTGCGCTATGCGGAGGCGGTTTTCCGGCTGCTCGGGGCTAGAGTGAAATACTGGTTTACTTTCAACGAGCCGATAGTCTTTCCCTGGCTGGGTATCATGGACGGCGTGTGGTACCCTTATACCTGTGATACAGGGGAAGCCATGCAGTGGAACTACCATAAGGTGCTGGCCAACGCCCTGGCCGTGAAGCTGTATCACGGCGGCGATTACGGCTACCGGGAAGGCGGGCGGATCGGCATCATTCTGAACGCCGCGCCGGTGTATCCCCGTTCGCAATCGGCAGATGACCGTAAAGCTACCGCTATGTGCGATTTGTTTTACAACCGGCTGTATACTGATCCCTGCATTAAGGGAGAATTCCCGGCGGAGTATTTTTCCCTGCTGGAGCAGCATGGTTGCCGGCTTGTTTATGACGAGGCGGATTTAGCGGTGATCCGGGATAATACCATTGATGTGATGGGGCTTAATTATTACACGCCGCACCGGGTGAAAGCCAGAAGTTCAGCCTGGAATCCGGACGTAGCCTTCCATCCCCATTATTATTTTGAAAATCATGAATTGCAAGGCAAGAAGATGAATCCCCACCGCGGCTGGGAGATTTACGCCAAGGGCTTGTATGACTTTGCTATGCTGTTAAAAGAGGAATATAACAATCTTCCCTGGCTGGTGACGGAAAACGGCATGGGGGTAGCCGAGGAGTGGAAATATAAGAACCCGGACGGTGTCATTCAGGACGACTATCGTATTGATTTTGTCGCCGACCACTTGCGGTGGCTGCTAAAGGCGGTTGAGGAGGGCAGCAACTGCCTGGGGTATTTGATGTGGAACTTTACCGACAATGTTTCGCCCTACAATGCCTTTAAGAACCGGTACGGCTACGTGGAAATCGATCTGGATAACCAGCGCCAGCGGCGGTTGAAGAAATCCGCCTATTGGTTCCAGCAGGTGGTACAACAGGGTTATTTTGAGTATGACGGGTTTGAACCGCAGTACAAGTAACCCGCTTGCGCCATGGCCGGCGTAAAGAAAAACCAACGAAAGGGGGAGAACAATGTACGGAAAAACTATCGTTATTCTGGGTTTAAGTCTGCTTCTGTCATTATGTGGCAGCGGCGGCGGGCTGGTGACCGCAGCCAAGCCAACGTCGCCTTCTTACCGGACGGTTACGGAAATCTACGATTGGGGGGCCGGCATTTCCAAATTAATTGTTGATTTAGGCGTGACTGTCAGCCGGGAGTCGGTTGCTAAGGACACCTTCCGGGTGCAGGTGGTAAGAACAGAAAACCGCCCGAATACCCGGCTGCTGGGCGAGGCGGCCGGCGACCGCGAGGTGGTTCGGGCCTATGTGGCCGACCAGGCAGGGCAGGCGGTTAATAACGGCCGCTATGTGGTTTTGGAAATGAAAGTCGGACCGGACGTGACCCTGGGGTCACCGCTTAATTTCAGTCTGGAAACCAACTTTAATGCGTGGGTTTCCTGTGAGTATACCATTACGCAGCAGAAGACTATTCCGGCGGCGGCAGGAACGCTGTCCGGTCTGGTTATCCGCAACTACGCGGGAGGCAGCAGAACGCTTGTCGATACGTTTACCATGGGGAAGGCGGCTTATGAGGGGATTACGCTGAATTATGCCAGCTACACGCCGCCCAAGGACGGAAAGAAGAAGCCACTCATTATTTGGCTGCATGGTATGGGCGAGGGAGGAACGGACCCCAGTCTGCCGATTGCGGCCAATAAGGCGGATCATTTTGCCAGCCAGAAACTGCAAGCCTATTTTGGCGGCGCCTATGTGCTGGTGCCCCAGACGCCAACCTTCTGGATGGACGGTTTCCAGGGCTTTGGTGATGGCACCTCCAAATACGAAAAGGCACTTATGGCTATGATCCGGAAGTATGTGGCCGCCAACCGGGATATTGATACCAACCGGATTTACCTTGGCGGTGATTCCAACGGTGGGTATATGACCATGCTGTTGGTCCGCGATTATCCGGAGTATTTTGCGGCGGCTTTTCCAACCTGTGAAGCGTTAAGAGATAGTCTGATTACCGCTGCGGACATCCAAAAGATGAAAAACGTGCCGCTTTGGTTTACTGCAGCGAAGACGGATAAGGTAGTACCGCCCGGCGAATATGTTATTGCCACTTACCGGCGGTTGCTGGAAGCCGGTGCGCCGGATGTTCACCTATCCCTGTTTGAGGATGTGCGCGATACAACCGGGTTATATAAAAATGCCGATGGCACGCCTTATGAATACAACGGGCATTGGTCCTGGATCTATGTGTATAACAATCAATGCACCGCGACCATTGACGGCCAGCAGCTTGCACTGATGGAATGGCTGGCTCGGCAGTCGCTGACCACTCGCAGGTCAAATTAACAAGGATAGGAAAACCCCGTTTTCAAGCCATAAGGCAAGGAAACGGGGTTTTTCCATACTTCACAATGTAAGCCGGTGATTAGTTTACGGGGACTAATTTACCTTTTAGTGAGACTGTTTTATGTTCCAGCCATTTGCTGGCGGCTTTCTCTTCGGTGTAATGATATGGTAAATAATAATATAAAAATCAAAGATAATTTTAAAATGTTTTTCTCATTCGATTATTTTCCGCATCTACTAATTTCTGCAAAAACGTTAGCCAAAAGTATTCTTACCTGTAAGTATAGTGTTCCTTGTTGCAATACTGTTACAATTTATTTATAGAACCGATTAGTTTTGGCCGGAAAACAATTAGTGGAGATTGGACAGCCGGTGGCACGGGGAACAGTCACGGAGGATGGCTTGCCTCGGCTAGCAATAAGTTCAAATAATAAAAAAGGGACTGTCTTGGTGCGACAATCCCTTTTTAAGGATATTATTTATTGGCGAAATAGTCCTTAAACTGCGGCAGGTAGTCTTTATTGGCCTCCAGCATTTCATCCAGCAGCAGCTTGGCGGCTGTGTCGGACGCGATCAGCGGATTGATGGTCAGTGCCAGCAGGGCGGTGCTGTAGTCGCCGCTGACGGCGGCGTCGATGGTGACGCGTTCAAAGGATTTGATCTGCTGGACCAGACCGTTGGCCTGTACAGGCAGCTCGCCCATGGTCAGCGGCTTAGGACCGCTTTTGGTGATGACCGAGCTGACTTCGACAATCGAGTCGGACGCGATGCCGCTGATGGCGCCGCGGTTTACCGTGTCGACAGGCTGGATGTCATGCTTGTCATTGTAAATGGAGCTGATCAGACGGCAGGCGGCATCGCTGTAGTAAGCGCCGCCCCGTTTTTCCAGTTGGGGCGGTTTGGTTTTTAACTCCGGGTCTTTATATAGTTCGAACAATTGATTTTCCAGCTGTTTGACCAGCTCGGCCCGGGTTTCGCCTTTAGTGAACTCTTCCAGCTCGGTAGCCAGCATTTCATCCTTTTTGAAATAGTAGCGGTGATAAGGGCAGGGAATGATGTCCAGACCGGTGATAAATTCGGGAATCCATTTGATGTTGATGATGTTTTTGACTACTTCGCCCAACTCGCCGGAGGCAATGCGTTCAATTACTTTCCTGGTTACATCTACCCCGTCGGCGTAGACATGAAGACCGAATACCATGTGGTTAAGACCGGCAAAATCAATCCGCAGCCGGCTTTGATCAATTTCCAGCAACTTGGCGATGGCCATTTCCATGCCGATAGGCACGTTGCATAAGCCGATGACCTTTTTATTCTTGCCGTAGCGGGCTACCGCCTCGGTTACCATACCCGAGGGATTGGTGAAATTGATCAGCCAGGCCTGCGGACAGAGCTCGGCCATGTCCCGGTCAATATCCAGAATGACCGGAATAGTCCGCAGGGCCTTCAAAAAGCCGCCGGCCCCATTGGTTTCCTGGCCGATGTAGCCGTGACTCAGCGGAATGCGCTCGTCACGAATGCGGGCATCCAGCAAGCCCACCCGGAGCTGGGTCGTGACAAAGTCGGCGTCCGGCAGGGCCTCACGGCGGTCCAGGGTAGTATGTATCCCGATGGGGACGCCGGCTTCCCGCACCATGCGCCGGGCCAGTCCGGCGACGGTATCAAGTTTGTCTTTCCCCTCCGGAATATCCACCAGCCACAGTTCCCGCACTGGCAGTTCATCATACCGTTTGATAAAGCCTTCGACGATTTCCGGCGTATAGCTGGAACCGCCGCCGATGGTTACGATTTTCAGTCCCTTCATAGCAAAGCCACCTCACAATAAAAATTGTAGTTTCCGTGTCACTTTGATTATATAAGTGGAAAGTGGGGCCTACAATCATGTTATAATGAGATTGTACCGGTACAGTTGGAGGAGAAGCTATGCCAGAATTATATACGTATATTGCCTTGGATATAGAAAAGCAGATTGCCGCCGGGGCTTACCCGAGGGGCCGGCGGCTGCCTTCCATCCGTGAGGTGGCGGATCGGTACGGTTGTTCCAAAGCCACGGCCATCAAGGCGTATGATACTTTGAAAAACAGGCATGTCATCTATTCGGTGCCCCAAAGCGGCTATTATGTGGTCGAGCATACGTTGATCAGTGAGGATATTGATCATTCAATGATTGATTTTTCCACAGGCAATCCGCTGATTGGGGCGGTACATATTCCTGATCTCAAACATTGCCTGGATCGCGCCGTAGATATCAGCAGGAATTACTCGCTCCGGCGGGATTTGCGGGGGACCTCGCCCCTGCGGGAACTGCTGCCGGGGTATTTAAGCGATTCTCAGGTGTTTACCGATCCCGGCCACATTTTTATTATGCAGGGAATACAGCAAACTTTAAGCCTGTTGACGGCCATGCCGTTCCCCAGCCGGAAGGATACCATCCTGATTGAACAGCCCACCTATCGCTATTTTATGGAGTTTTTAAAACAGTCCGCGGTTCCGGTTGCCGGCATTAGCCGGGGAGAAAACGGCATTGATCTGAACCGGCTGGAACATATTTTTAAAACGGAAAGAATAAAATTTTTCTATACCGTGCCCCGCCATCATAATCCTACCGGCGGCATTTATCCGGCGGAGCAGCGCAAAAGGATTGCTGAACTGGCGGCCAAATACGATGTATATATCGTCGAGGATGACTATTTTGGCGATGTGGCGCCTGATGCCCGCTATGATCCGATCTATGCCTACGGTGATCATCACCACCATGTTTTCCTGCGAAGTTTTTCGAAAATCATTCCCTGGTTCCGTATCGGCATTACGGTGCTGCCCACGCCGCTGCTCAAAGGGTTTGAAACCTGGATGTGGCACTCCTATTACCGGTCTTACTTTTCGGCGTCCCTGGTATCGCAGGCCACCTTGGATGTCTATATCCGCAGCAAGCTGCTGCATAAGCATGTCCGGGCTATCGAAAAAGAACTGGCCGGCCGTCTCAGGGCGGTAGCGGAGCACCGGTCGGCACTGCAGGAATGCGCGGTGCACTTTACACCTCACCCGGGCTGCTTTTATTTGTATCTGGCTTTACCGGCGCGGGTGCCGGAAACCCGTCTGATCAATGCCCTGCGCAGCCACGGTGTGCTGGTTACGCCGGGCTACTATTACTACAGCAGCCGAACTTTCTATGAACCGGGCATCCGGATCAGCCTGGCCCGCACCGCGCCTGAAGACATTCACCGGGGCCTGGAGATTATCCGCCGTGAGGTGAGAAAGTTTCTGGGTTAAACAGCAGAAAATCTAGGCAAAGTGTCTGTTAATTTGGGTGCAAAGACCGGCCGGATGCTTTATAATAGTCTTACCATATTGTAATCAATTCGTTCAAATGAGGAGAGGAAAGCGATGCGGAAACTGACCAAGATAGACATTATCACCCGTCCGGAAAAACTGGAGGAGTTGAAGGATGCCTTAAATGCCATCGGGGTGGCCGGTATGACGGTGACCCAGGTCTATGGCTGCGGTCTGTCCAAGGGGCATAAGGAAGTATATCGTGGCCGGGAAGTGACTATCAACCTGGTGCCAAAAGTCAAGGTGGAAACGGTGGTTTGCGAAGTTCCGGTGGAAAAGGTGCTGGAAGCCGCCAAACAGGCTTGCTTCACGGGGCAGATCGGCGACGGGAAGATTTTTGTGTATTCGCTGGAAAATGCGGTCAGAATCCGTACCGGCGAAGAAGGCGATATTGCTATTATCGATCCGGAATAAGCGGCAAAACCGATGAACAAGCCGGAGCTGGGGCAACCTGGCTCTTTTTTTTTTGCCGTCAGGGTGGACAGAACTGGTGGACGAAGCTTTTGAGTAACGGAAAAGTGAAGGACTGCTGGAAAAATTGAATTTAATATAATTTTTTGAAATATCAGATAAACAAGCAGGAATTTTTCAGCGCAAGTCGAAATATACTCTTTGTAAACGTTTACAGAAGCGGATGCCAAGGAAAGAGGAGCATTGTGTTGAAGACAGCAGATTCTGCCAATGGTAATGCAGCAACGATTAAAGATGTGGCCCGTCAGGCCGGTGTATCGATAGCCACTGTTTCCCGCATCCTGAACGGCAGTGCCGGTGTGTCGCCTGCCTTGACTGAACGGGTGCAGCAAGCCGTCGATGCATTAGGCTATCAGCCCAATGCGGTGGCCCGGGCCTTGAAAGTGAAGGAGTCCCACAGTATCGGCCTGATTATACCGGATATTGAAAATCCCTTCTTTCCGGCACTGGTCAGAGGTGTGGAGGATATGGCGCGCAGCCATGATTATGCGGTGATTTTGTGCAACTCTGATGGCGTGGGAAGCGAGGAGGAGCGTTACATCCGGCTGCTGCACGGCAAACAGGTGGATGGCGTGATTTTCACCGGCGGTGCCAACAGCGATTCCAGCATGGAACTTTTGTCTTCGCTGCCGATTCCGACTGTCAGCCTGGACCGTCAGTCCAAGCGGGTGCATATGAGCTCGGTTGTGGTGGACAATGTATACGGGGCTGCGCTGGCCGTACGCCATTTGGTGGAATTAGGCGGCCGACGAATTGCCTTTATCGGCGGGTCGCCGCAATTGTCGGTCGCCGCCGAGCGGTTTAAGGGTTATGGCCAGGTGCTGGCTGAGTACGGATTGCCCTTGGACGAAGGACTGATTTTACACGGCGATTTTACCTATGACAGCGGTTACCAGAATGCCTGGCTGCTGCTGGAGAAAGAGCGCGAGTTTGACGCGGTGTTTGCTGCCAATGACATGATTGCCATTGGGGTTATTGAATGTCTGGCGGCCAGGGGAATCCGCGTTCCCCAGGATGTCCGGGTAGCCGGTTACGACGATATTCGCCTGGCTGGCTGGTATAAGCCTGCGCTGACTACTGTACGGCAGCCCGTCTATGAAATGGGGCAGGAGGCAGTCAGACTGCTGCTTCATTTGCTGGGCAGCCCGACGCAGGATATGGTGGAGAAACGGTTTCGTCCCGAGTTGATTGTGCGGCAGTCGACAGGGGGGGACGAATAAAAAGGAGGAGAGCGAATCGATGACTGGCAGAATGAGAGGTTCGGTGCAGACTCGGCCTATCCTGGTGGTTGGCAGCCTGAACATGGATTTGGTGGCGACGGCCAAGCGCCTGCCGCAAAGCGGCGAGACGGTATTCGGGCAAAGTTTTGCAACCTTTCCGGGCGGCAAGGGGGCTAACCAGGCAGTAGCTGCCGGTAAACTGGGGGGCCGGGTGATCATGGCCGGTTGTGTGGGCAGTGATGTGTTTGGCGAGGCGTTGTTACACAGCCTGACCGAGAGCGGCGTGACAAGCGCCTGTGTGCGGCAGGTGGCGGGAGCGACGGGGACGGCCCTAATCACGGTGGCTGAGAGCGGCGACAATATGATCGTGGTGGTGCCCGGTGCCAACGAATGCTGTGCGCCGCAGGATGTGGATGCCGCCTTGGCTGTGCTGCCGGAACCAGGCATCCTGCTGGTGCAGCATGAGGTGCCGTCCGCTACGGTGGAATATGCCGTTCGAGCCGCTAAACAGACCGGCTGGACGGTTATCCTCAATCCGGCGCCGGCCCGGCCGTTGCCGGCCAAGCTGCTGTCCCTGGTGGATATCATTACCCCCAATGAGACGGAGGCCACGGCGTTGACCGGCCTGCCGGTAACCAATCCGGCTGATGCTAAATTGGCTGCCGGCCGGCTGCTGAAGCAAGGGGTCAAGCAGGTGATTATTACCATGGGAGCCCAGGGAGCTTTCTATATGACACCGGGAAGCGAGGCTGTTATACCGCCGATTGCGGTGACGGCTGTCGATACAACAGCGGCCGGGGACGCTTATACCGGCGCGCTGGCCGCCGCCTTGGGGGAAGGCCAGGCTATGCCGGAAGCTTTGCGTTTTGCCGCGGTGGCGGCGGGTTTGGCAGTGACGCGGCCGGGGGCGCAGGCAGCCTTGCCCTGGCGCGGCGAAGTCGACCGTTATTTGGAGGATAAGGAGAGAACATTGGTATGAAAAAAATTGGGACACTCAATCAGGGGTTAAGTGAAGTGCTGGCCGGTATGGGCCATTACGATATGCTGGTCATTGCCGATGCCGGGCTGCCCATCCCGCCAGGGGTACGGCGGATCGATTTGGCACTGACGACAGGGGTGCCCGGTTTTGTGCAGACGCTGGCGGTTATTTTGTCGGAGCTGCAGGTGGAAAGCGCGGTGATTGCCGGAGAAATGGAAACCTGCAGTCCCGCCTTGCGGGAAAGGATTGGCGGCCTGCTGACAGGGATTCCGGTCGATACGGTGAGCCACGAAGAGTTAAAAAAACTGACCCGCCAGGCTGTGGCAGTCGTACGGACCGGGGAATTTACGCCTTATGCCAACATCATTTTAAAATCCGGCGTGGTTTTTTAAGGAGGGAGAGCTGTGGAGGATAAACCGTTGCTTGCCATGAAGGGGATTGTTAAAGAATTTCCGGGGGTCAAGGCGCTTAAGGCAGTGGATTTTTCCCTGCAGCCCGGTGAAATTCATGCACTACTGGGGGAAAACGGTGCGGGAAAATCGACGCTAATGAAGGTGCTCAGCGGCGTATACAGCCAAGATGCCGGTGAAATTTGGCTGGATGGCCGGCAGGTACGGTTCGCCGGGCCGCGGGAGGCTCAGGCGCTGGGCATCGGCATTATCCATCAGGAGCTTAATCTGGTACCGGAGCTTACGGTAATGGAGAATATTTTTCTCGGCCGGGAGCCGCGTCATTCATTCGGTTTTGTCGATAAGCGGACGATGGAGCGGGAAACGGCCGCCGTGCTGGCCAAGCTGGGAACGGACATCCGGCCCGAAACCGTAGTGTCCGAACTGAGTATCGGTGCTCAGCAAATGGTGGAAATCGCCAAGGCACTGGCCGGCAGGACCCGCATTCTTATTATGGATGAGCCGACGGCCGCGCTGACCGAACGGGAAACGGAGCGACTGTTCACTATCATCCGTCAGTTGGCAGCGGAGGGAGTCGGCATTGTATACATTTCTCACCGTATGGAGGAGCTGTTTGCCGTCAGCCAGCGGATTACCGTGATGCGGGACGGCAGCTATATTGGCACCGTGCCGACCGGGGAAATCAGCTTTGATCAACTGGTCAGAATGATGGTAGGCCGGGAGTTAACCGACCGCTTTCCCAAGCAACCGGCGACAATTGGCCGGGAGGTTCTGCAGGTAGAGCGTTTGTCGCGGCAGGAAGTGCTCCGTGATGTTTCTCTCACCGTTCATGCCGGGGAAATCGTCGGTGTGGCCGGCCTAATGGGAGCCGGACGGACGGAGCTGGCCCGGGCGCTGTTTGGTGCCGATCCGATTGACAGCGGCCGTATCGTCGTTGACGGTCAGGCGCAGGCAATTCATTCGCCTCGTGACGCTATCGCTGCCGGCATTGGACTGATTACGGAAGACCGCAAACAGCAGGGGCTGGTGCTCTCTATGTCGGTGGGCGACAACCTGTCGCTAGCCGCACTCAAGGAGGTTTGCCGCCGCAGCTTTATCAGTGGCACTGCCGAAACCGGGGCGGTACGGGAACAGATTGCTACGCTGAAGATCAAAACACCCAGCGGGGATCAACTGGTAAAGAATTTAAGCGGCGGCAATCAGCAAAAGGTGGTCATCGGCAAATGGCTGCTGACCAAACCGAAGGTGCTGATTATGGATGAGCCGACCCGTGGCGTCGATGTGGGGGCCAAGACAGAGATTTACCAGATTATGAATATGTTGACTGCTGCCGGGGTGGGGATTTTGATGATATCCTCCGAGCTGCCCGAAATTCTGGGGATGAGTGACCGTATTCTGGTCATGCATCGGGGGCGGATTGCCGGAGAACTGGCGGCAGCCGAAGCGACGCAGGAAGAGATTATGGCCTTTGCGGCAGGAGGGTAAGACGGTGGCACATATGACAAGCATACGGGAAAAGGGAGCTGTGCTCCGAAAACTGGGACCGTTACTGGGCTTTATCGCGTTGTGCGCGATTCTCGCCGTAATATCCGACCGGTTTCTGACCGTCAGCAACCTGCTGAATGTGGCCCGGCAGATTTCACTCAACGCCATCATCAGTGTGGGCATGACGTTGGTTATTCTGACCGGCGGCATTGATTTGTCGGTTGGGTCCATCGTGGCCATGGCTGGCAGCCTGACCGCCGGACTGCTGCTGAGCGGCTGGGGCGCCGGCACCGCAATCGTGGCAGGCCTTGTCCTGGGAACGGTTTTGGGTTTGCTGAACGGACTTTTAATTACCAAGGGGAAAATACCGGCTTTTATTGCCACCATGGGGATGATGACCATTGTCCGGGGCTATACGCTGGTGTATACCGACGGACGGCCAATCACCGGCCTGAGTGAGGAATTTCGCTGGTTAGGCGGCGGCTATCTGGGAGGCATTCCGGTGCCGGTCATCATTATGGCGTTGATTTTTGCCGGTGCCTATATATTTTTGAAGCATAACCGGTTTGGCCGGTACATCTATGCCATTGGCGGCAATGAAGAGGCTGCCCGTCTGTCGGGCATTCAGACCAAATACATCCTGGCCGGTGTGTATGGTATTGCCGGGCTGCTGTCCGCCGTGAGCGGCATTATCCTGACTTCCCGGCTGAATTCGGCGCAGCCGACGGCGGGCATGGGCTTTGAAATGGATGCCATTGCCGCTGTCGTACTGGGTGGCACCAGCCTGTCGGGCGGTGTGGGGACGATTGGCGGTACATTGATCGGGGCCATGATTATCGGTGTACTGGATAACGGCCTTAATTTACTGAATGTTTCCTCTTTTTATCAACAGGTTGCCAAGGGGATTGTGATTCTTTTGGCAGTGCTGCTTGATCGTAAGAGAAGCAAATAAAGAAAGAGGACTGACACGTTGGAAAGAGGAGGCGATGCCTGGAACGATCGGGTACCTTGTTCGGAAATTCTTATCAGAAAAAAGGGGGAGACGTATGTTTACAGGTTTGCGTACGAAAAAGGTGTGGACTATCCTGACGGCCATGCTGGCCAGTATGTTTTTGCTTGCCGGGTGCGGCGGCGGTTCGGGTGGACAACAGGCTCAGACGGAGAAAAAGCAGGTGGTAGGTCTTTCGATTTCAACCCTGAACAACCCATTTTTTGTTGACTTGAAGGAAGGGGCCGAAGCGGCAGCCAAAGCGGCCAATATTGAGCTGGTCGTAATGGACGCGCAAAATGATGCGTCCAAGCAAATGGCCAACATTGAAAATCTGATTGAGAAAAAGGTCAATGTGATTATTGTCAATCCGGTAGATTCCAAAGCCATTGTATCGGCGGTGGAAGCGGCTAACAAAGCTAATATTCCGGTGATTACCGTGGACAGAGGCGCTGAGGGCGGCAAAATTGTCAGCGCTATTGCCTCGGATAACGTGGCCGGCGGCAAGATGGCCGGACAGTATATTGTCGACAAGCTGGGCGGTAAGGGCAAAGTAGTGGAACTGGAAGGCGTACCGGGAACTTCGGCCGCCAATGACCGCGGCAAAGGCTTCAATGAAGCTATTAAAGCGGCTGCCGGCATCAGCGTGGTTGCCAAACAGCCGGCTGATTTTGACCGGGCTAAAGGGATGAAGGTTATGGAAAACATCCTGCAGGCCAATCCGGAGATTCAGGCTGTATTTGCCCATAACGATGAAATGGCGCTGGGCGCGCTGGAAGCCATTAAGGCAGCTAACCGTACCGGTGTGATGGTAGTCGGCTTTGATGCCAATGCCGATGCTGTGAAGGCGGTCAATGAAGGAACGCTGGCAGCAACGGTAGCTCAAAAACCGAAAGATATGGGTAAAATCGCCATTGAAACTTCCTTGCAGGTTATTAAGGGAGAAACCGTTCAGCCGGCTATTCCGGTTGCGCTGGAACTAGTGGTTAAAAAATAAGCTGATTTGACTGGACTATAAAAATAAACTACAGGCTGCCTGAGGGCGGCCTGTAGTTTATTTTGGGGCATAGTTGCGGCATGGAACCGGCGTTTGTCGGCGGTGATTATGGGATGAAAAAAGCAGGAAGATAGGAGGTGTATGCTGAATATACTGTAGTAGTCCACCAAGCCTAAATTCACAGTGTTCTTATCGCGAGATTTTCCGACCAGCTTTGTTGGCGTCGCCTTACATATGTCCGATATGTGCGGCTCCTTCGCCTAGCTGGACGGAAAATCTCGCGCAATTCAGCCTGCGACCTTAGGCTTGGTGGACTACTGGAAAGGGAGTCTGTCATGAATGCACATTTACACGCAATCGAAACCAAAATAGGAGACGGAGTACGGTTGAGCAAGGAGGATGGTCTGGCCCTGTTCGCCTGCCAGGATCTTAGCTGGCTGGGCTATTTGGCCGATCAGGTGCGTCAGCGCATCAGCGGTGATTATGTTTACTTTAATGTAAACAGACATATTAATCTGACTAATATCTGCACCTCCCGGTGCAAATTCTGCGCCTTCGGCTGCGATGCCGACAGCCGCCAGGCTTACCAAATGAGCAAGGAGCGGGTGCTGGAAATCGCGCGGCAGGCCGCGACTGATCCGGACTTAAAGGAGCTGCATATTGTCAGCGGTCTGCATCCCGAATGGCCGTTTGACTATTATGTGGATGTGATAGCCAGCCTGAAACAGGCTTTACCCGGTATCCACTTGAAGGCCTTTACGGCAGTAGAGATTTGCCATTTTGCCAAGGTGTCGGGAAAACCGGTGCGGGAGGTTTTGCAAATCCTCCAGACGGCCGGGGTGGATTCATTACCCGGCGGCGGCGCGGAAATCCTGTCCGACCGGGTACGGCAAATGCTTTGCCCCAATAAAGCTACCGCGGCCGAATGGCTGCAAGCCAGTTACGAGGCGCACCGCCTGGGGCTAAAGAGCAATGCCAGCATGCTGTACGGCCATGTGGAAACGCTGGAGGAGCGGGTGGACCATCTGCTGGCGCTCAGGGCGCTGCAGGATGAAACCGGCGGCTTTCAAACGTTTATCTGCTTTCCGTTTCACTCGAAAAATACCGAATTGGGGCATTTGGCGCGCACCAGCCAGTGGGACGATCTGAAAACCATGGCGATTTCCCGGCTGCTGCTGGATAATTTTAAAAATATCAAGGCTTACTGGATTATGCTGACCCTCCCTTTGGCCCAATTAGCCCTGGGCTTTGGTGCCAACGATATGGACGGTACAGTGAGTGAGGAGAAGATTATGCATGCTGCAGGGGCCAAATCGGCGAAAAGTTTAGAAAAGACAACAATAATTGAAACGATCAGGCAAGTCGGCCGTATTCCGGTGCAACGTGATTCTATGTATAATATTTTAAAAGTGTTATAATATAGAAGATAGACGAAACAGCTGTAAGATTAGGGCGGCTGTTTTTCTTTTATTGCAGTTTATTGTCTTATTGGCGGAAAGGAAACCGGTTATGCCAGGTATTGTGCAAGCGGAAAATTTGGGTAAGACTTATGGCGGCTTTAAAGCCTTGAAGGGGATATCCTTTACGATCGAAGAGCGGCAGTGTGTCGGCTTTCTCGGTCATAACGGCGCCGGCAAATCGACCACCATGCGCATGCTGTACGGCTTGTCTACTGTGGAGGAGGGTTCGCTGCACCTGTTCGGCCAGCCGGTGGCGCCGCTGACGCCGCCGGCGCTGAAAGCGCTGCTGGGCATTGTGCCGCAGGAGGACAATCTGGACGTGGAGCTGACGGTACTGGAGAATTTGGAGATTTACGGCGGTTATTTTGGACTCAGCCGCCAGGAGGCCCGCCAGCGGGGATTGGAGCTGTTGCAATTCATGGGGCTGGAGGACAAAGTGACGGCTACCGTGGAGTCGTTGTCCGGCGGTTCGAAACGCAAGCTGGTCATTGCCAGAGCGCTCCTCAACCGGCCGAAAATGATCATTCTGGATGAGCCGACTACCGGTCTGGACCCGCAGGCTCGCCGGCAGGTGTGGCAAAAGCTGAGACAGCTTAAGGCCGAGGGCGCTACCTTGGTGTTGACCACTCATTATATGGAGGAGGCGGCTCAGCTTTGCGACCGGTTGCTGGTGATGAACGAGGGGCTGATTTTGGCCGAGGGCAGTCCGGAGGAGCTGGTGAAACGGTATGTCCGGCCCTATGTGATTGAGGTGCGGGTGCCATCCGATCAGGTTCCGGCTGATTTTGCCGGTCAGGTGGCCCGGTTGGGCGGCGAGGCTGTTTATTTGGCCGATGACCTGTTTGTCTTTTGTGAGGATGGGGACCGGCTCTGGCGGGAATTGGCCAGCCTGGGTGTGCCGCAGCATGCCTGTTATCTGCGCAGCTCGCATCTGGAGGATGTGTTTTTGAAGCTGACAGGAAGGAGAGGCGAAGCATGACATTGCAGGTTCTGTCTGTCCTGAAACGGCATCTGACGGTGTTTCGCCGGACACTGATTACCAATGTAACCTATAGTCTGATTGAACCGCTGCTGTATCTTTCAGCCATGGGCTTCGGTGTAGGCAGCTACGTGGAGGCAATGGACGGTATGAGCTATATGCAGTTCATTGCGCCGGGCATGGTGGCTTCGTCGGCTATGTGGGCATCCACCTTTGAATGCACCTACGGCAGTTTTATGCGGCTTCATTTTGAAAAGACCTTTCACGCTATGCTGGCGGCGCCTGTTTCGGTAGGCGACGTGGTGGCCGGTGAAATTCTGTTTGCCGCGATTAAAAATATCGTGTTTGGCTCGGTCGTGCTGGCCGTTGTTGCCGCATTGGGGCAGGTGCATTCACTTTGGGCCTTGCTGATCCCGCTGTTCCTGGTACTGCCGGGCCTGGTTTTTGCCATACTGGCACTGATTTATACAGGAAGTATAAAACATATTGATTATTTGAATTACTATATTACACTCTTTATTACGCCGCTTTTTTTGTTTTCCGGTGTATTCTTTCCGGCTTCTTCGCTGCCCGGCTGGGCGCAGGCGCTCCTGTGGGCCAATCCGCTGTTTCACACGGTGGAGGTTTGCCGGGCTCTGGCGTTAGGGCAGCTGGCGCCGGGACTGTGGAGCCATGTTAGCGTGTTGCTGGTGCTGACCGTCTTGCTGGCCAGACTGCCAGTTCGATTGATTAGCAGGCAGTTGATCAGTTAACGTTATGCCGGTGGCCATAATATGATACAATATACAGAAAAACTATAAATTGGCAGCACCTGCCGCCGTGCCCTCGCCCTAGCGGGGCAGACTGCCGTGAGACAATTTCAGGGAGGGTTTATTATTAATTTTCAGCCGATTCGTTTAGCGGATAAACCGCTATTTGACAGTTTTCTTCGTAAACGGCGTTATGAAAACGCTCATTTTAGCTTTACTAATCTGTTTATGTGGCGCAGCGGATTCCAGGTGGAATGGGCGCTGCTTGGCGAACATCTCTGCATCCGGGCGGCCTGGGATGGCGAGCATTATATTCTGCCGCCCTTTGGTGCGCCCGATCAAGGCATGGGTGATGCTTTGGACCGTTTGGCGGAGCATTTTGCCGCCCAGGGATGGCCACTGGTCATTCGCGGGGCCGAGGCCTTTATGACCGAAGAATTGAATGCGCTGCGGCCGGGCCTGCTGCGGTGGGAAGCAGACGAGGATAATTTTGACTATGTTTACAACACCCAGGACCTGATTGATCTGTCGGGCCGCAAATATCATTCCAAGAAAAATCATCTAAACAGTTTTAAACGGTCCTACAGTGACTATTCCTATGTGCCGCTGACGCCTGATCTGGTTCCGGCCTGTCTGGAGGTGGCCCAAAATTGGTGGCTGCAGCAGCCAGACAGCGAGGATGTCAGCCTGAAGCTGGAGCAGCAGGCTATCGCCGACGCGCTGGGTAATATGGAGTATTTGGGTTTGAACGGCGGAGCCATCCTGCTCTCCGGGCAGGTTGCCGCGTTTACCTTCGGCGAGCGATTGAATGAGGATACGGCGGTTGCCCATGTGGAAAAGGGCAACCCGGAAATCCGCGGCGTATTTACCGCTATCAATCAGGAATACTGCCGCAACACCTGGGCGCATATTCCTTATATCAACCGGGAAGAGGATATGGGCATTCCCGGTCTGCGCAAGGCGAAGCAGTCGTATCATCCGGTGACAATGATCAAGAAATATGTGGGTACTTTGCAGAAATAAATAAAAGAAGCGGGCAGGAATACATCCTGTCCGCTTTTTCAGGCAGCCTCAAGCGGGGCTGCCGTATTTATTGGCATAAAGTTTTATAAAAATAGCTATAATATCCGGATCAAACTGAGTGGCGGCGTTGCGTGTCAGCTGGCGGATGGCCTCTTGATGGGATATACTTTCCCGGTACGGACGAGTGGAGGTCATGGCCTGATAGCTGTCGGCCACTGCGATAATCCGGGACCCCAGCGGGATGTCAGTGCCGGCTAAGGAACTGGGATAACCGGTGCCGTCCCAGCGGGCGTGATGGTGCAAAATGATATCCGACACATGGCTGAGAAAAGGAATGCCGGCGATAATCCGTGCTCCGATGACCGGATGCTGCTTGATCATATCCCATTCTTCGTCGGTCAGTGGTTCGGGTTTATTTAGAATAGGTGTGGGAATGCCGATCTTGCCGATGTCATGCAAAATGGCGGCAAAATTAATCTGAAACAACTGATCGTCAGGCAGGTGCAGCGCCTGTCCGATATGTAAGGCGATGTCGGCCACTTCCGAGGAATGGCTGTAGGTATAAGTGTCCTTAGCCTCCAGGGCATTGATCAGTGATTCGATGACTGATAGCAGCATATTCTCCCGCTCATTGCTCAACCGGCAGGCCAGTTGATTGATTTGCGAAGCCAGAAGTGATAATTCGTCGCTGCCGTCGATTTCAAGATCGATGTCCAGTTTGCCGCTAGCTAGCTGCTGAATGGCCCGCTGGACCAGGCTGAGCCGGCGGGAAAAGTAGCGGGCTAGCAGGTAGCAGCACAGGGCGGAGCCGATACCGGCCACGGCAAAGGCGGTGACCAGATATTCGCCGGAGAGGAGGCTGCTGCTTACCGGGCTTTGTTGGATCAGGATGTCGGCCGGAGCATGGAAGAGCAGGCTGGCAATCATAAACAGCGAAAATAGGCAGCAAAACATACAGGTATAGAAAAACTTGGTCCGCAGCGGAAACAGATAGTGGGTAACCATATACACTCCTGATGTCGTAATTAATGATAGGCTGATACCGTACTGGACAAGGCTGTTGAGTTACATAATCTTATATTAATATTTCTTTGCAAAGTGGCAATTACCTTCCCCTTTTTGAGCTGGTCCGCTAATTTTGCGGCGAGGTGAAAAATAGGCAGGCGACAGCGGGACAATATGATATAATAGGGATATTACGTTGCTTTAACAGGAGGTAGCGTCCATGTATAGGAAGCCTTTATTTGAAAATGATGTTCCGGCTGTACGCGCTTAACTAACGGGGAGCGTGCCGCAAGCCCTCCCCTGGATAAGGAAAAAGGGAGGACGGAACATTGAGGGAATATCTTGGATCGTTGTATTTAATAGCCGCCGCCAGTATTTGGGGCGGTATGTATGTGGTTAGCAAACAGGTACTGGCTGTCGTTGAACCGTTGGAACTGGTCTGGCTGCGTTATGTGGTAGCGCTGGCGGCA
The DNA here is from genome assembly GCF_900110485.1 of Propionispora vibrioides. Classification (NCBI taxonomy): domain Bacteria; kingdom Bacillati; phylum Bacillota; class Negativicutes; order Selenomonadales; family Sporomusaceae; genus Propionispora; species Propionispora vibrioides. The sequence continues at coordinate 25,831 of NZ_FODY01000017.1, forward strand.
CTGGTGGTCATGGGGTTGGCAACCGGCCAGTCCTGGAAGGTTCGGCGCCGGGATGTGCCGCTTATTTTGCTGATCGGCCTGATCGGCTACTGCATTTCGATTTGGGCCCAGTTTGCCGGAACGCAGCTTTCTTCCGCTCAGATGGGGGCGGTCATTACCTCGGCGACACCGGCCTTTATGGTGGTATTTGCCCGCTGGCTGCTTAACGAGCGGATTACGGTGCGAAAAGCCGCGGCCGTTGCGCTGGCAACCGCCGGTGTGCTGCTGATTGTCGGTGGCGGTGACGGGAGCGGTTCGTTTCAACTGGGCGGTGCGGTACTGGTGGTGGCAGCGTTGACCTGGGCCTTGATGTCGGTGCTGGTCAAGCGGGTGCCGAACGGTTATTCGGCACTGGTGGTCACTACCTATGGCATTTTGACGGCCGCCTTAGTTATGACTCCCTTTGTTCTGGGCCGGAACGACCTGGTGCGGCTGGTAGCAGACAGCCTGACGGTTTGGCCGGGGCTTTTGTATCTGGGCATTGTATCCACAGCCGGTGCCTTTTATTTTTGGAATAAGGGGTTGCAGTTAGTGGATGCCGCCCGAGGCGGTTTGTATTTTTTCTTTCAGCCCCTGGTGGGAACTCTGCTGGGTTGGCTGTTTCTCGGGGAACAGGTGGGCTGGACTTTCTGGCTGGGAGTGGGTGGCATTCTCAGTGGGGTTCTGCTGGTCATCCGGGAATAGGACACGGTTCAATGGTAGTTCGTTGATAAAGGGGGCAGAACGATTAAGCACACCGGCATAAATCAGCAAACTCTTCGTATCGTCATTCTGGCCGCCATAGCAGTTTTGGCGGCGGTCGTTTATGTGACACAGCCTGAATTCATTCACCGGCTGATGCGCTACGTTGTGCATGGCGATGTCCGAGGCAGTATTGCTTTCATTCAGTCTTACGGACCGTATGCGATTCTGGTTGCCTTTGTTTTGGTAGTCCTGGTCAATATCGTGGCCGTATTGCCGAATATTTTTCTGTTGGCCGCTAACGGTATATTATTTGGGGTGACCTGGGGAACCGTCATTTCCTGGCTGGGTGAGTCGCTGGGCGTGATCATCAGCTTTTTGCTGATGCGTTATCTGTTCCATGACTGGGCCCATGCCATTATTGAACGAAGCGAAGGTTTAAAAAAGATAGACGAGTTCAGCGGCCGGCGGGGATTTGTGATTATGCTGTTTGCCCGCTGTATTCCCTATATTCCTTCCGGCCTGATTACCGCCTTGGGCGCCGTGAGCAGTATCCGGATTAGGGATTATGCGGTGGCCACGCTGATCGGAAAGCTGCCTTCGGCAGCTATCGAGGTAACTATGGGGCATGATTTGCTTTTGTACCGGCAGCATTCGCCCCGGCTGTTTATTCTGGCGGCGCTATCGGTAGCAGCCTATTTCGTTTTTTTGCACTATAAAAAGGTCTTTGAGCACAAAGACCCGGAATAAGCTAGGTAACCATTGATTAATTCACGCTGTGCGTCCTGACGGAGCTTTTTCCGCCTGGCGGCGTCAGCAAAACCTTGAAATAGGGGCCGCTATTCCTGCGCTTTTACTCTCTTGCCAGGCGAAAAAATCTCTCGCCAGCCAGGTTCATTTAATCAGTGCTTACCTAGAGGTTTTGCCAACCGGCAACCGTAGTTTGACAAAAAACAACTGACTGGCCCTCGCGGCCAGTCAGTTGTTTTCCGGTTATTGCTGTTCCAGGGTCACCTGACAAGCGGCAGGGCGGGCCTTTTTCTGCTTGTACGCCAGATAGCGCTGCTTTCCCTGTTCAAACAGACAGGCTTCTTCCTCGCTGGTGATTTCCAGAGTGGGAACCGGGTGCGGTCTGCCGTTTTCATCCAGAGCCACAAAGGTAAAGAAGGCGGTCAGCGCCGTTTTGGCCGGTTCCTCTTTCGACAAATCCTCCATCGTCACGGTAATGGATATTTCCATCGAGCTTTTGCCGACAAAGGTTAATTGTCCGTGGCAGGTAACCACGTTGCCGATAAAGATGGGATGATGGAATTCCAACTCGTCAACCCGGGCGGTGACGACATTGGTGCGGGCATGCCGCCGGGCGACGACGGCGGCCGCCGTGTCCATCAGTTTTATGATTTCGCCGCCGTGGACATGACCGGCGGGATTGGCGTGCTCCGGCAGCATGACCGAGGACATAATCACCTTGGACTGGCCGACTGTTTTTGTACTCATTTGTTTTCCTCCGTCAGCGGTAATCGGGCCAAAGGCCCGGCAGCCGCAGGCTGATAATATAGGGTTAGTATCTTGTCCGGTTTAAGCCTGTCTTTTGGAGCTGATAAGGCACCGGACCGGTATGTCTACTATAGCACTGGCCGGTGCGCCTTGCAAGAGCAGGGCCGGAGTGACCGCCGGCATACCTTTTTCGCGTAAATGCGTGTATAATGAAATATGTATGCTAGGTAACCACTGATTAATTCACGCTGCGCGTCCTGACGGAGCTTTTTCCGCCTGGCTGCGTCAGCAAAACCTTGAAATAGGGGCCGCTATTCCTGCGGTTTTACTTCCTTGCCTGACGAAAAAATCTCTCGCCAGGCCGACAGGTTCATTTAATCAGTGGTTACCTAGGGTTCCGACAACTCGGAAACTACCATTTCTTCACAGGTCTTTTTCGGCAAATTTAATTTGCCGTTGCAAAGTTGGCGGAACACTGGCCCGGCGGATTTTTCAACAACGGGGTGTTACTTATCGAACAGACATATTCCTGGCGACAAAAGGCGGCTACGCTGCTGTCTATTTTATATCCGATCTTTATTACGCAGCTTGCTTATTGCGCTATTAACTTTTTTGATACGACCATGTCCGGTCACGCCAGTCCGGATGATCTGGCCGGGGTGGCCATTGGCAGCAATCTGTGGATGCCTGTCTTTACCGCCGTGGGTGGCGTGCTGCTGGCCGTGACTCCGATCATGGCCCAGCTTCATGGTGCCAAGCGTTCGGTTGAGGTTCCTGCTGTAGTCGCCCAGGGAATTTATCTGGCGCTGCTGCTGGCTGCCGCTACCATTGGCCTGGGAGCGGTCACCGTTACGGCATTGCTTGGGCAGTTAAACCTGGAACCAGCCGTATTTTCCATTGCCCAGCGTTTTCTGGGAGCTATCGCGCTGGGGGTAGCGCCTTTTTTTGTCAACATGGTGCTGCGTAATTTTATTGATGCCCTGGGCTATACGCGGGTGACCATGCTGATTGCGCTGTGTGCGCTGCCGATCAATATCTGTTTAAATTATATTCTGGTCTTCGGCAAGTTTGGCTTTCCCCGGCTGGGCGGCGTTGGCTCCGGCTATGCCTCGGCCCTGACGTATTGGTGCATCACCATCATGAGTGTGCTGGTGGTGCAAAAGGTGGCACCATTCCGGGATTACCGGCTATTGACCAACTGGTCCCGTCCGTCCTGGCCGGCGCTAAAGGAACAACTGGGCATCGGTTTGCCCATCGGCATTGCCATTTTTTGTGAGACCAGTATTTTTGGCGTAGTCGCCTTATTTATGTCCCATTTTGGGACGCTGACCATCGCCGCCCATCAGGCGGCCATTAACTTTGTTTCTTTAATTTATATGCTGCCTTTAAGCATTTCCATGGCTCTGACCATTGTCGTCGGGTTTGAGACAGGCGCCCGGCGCTTAGGCGATGCCCGGCAGTACGGTTTTCTCGGCATCGGCACGGCTGTCTGTCTGGCACTGATTTCAGCCGGTGTGTTGGTTTTATATAACGAGCCTGTGGCCGCTTTGTATTCGGACGACTCTGCCGTAAAGCTGCTGATTCAGTCCTTCCTGGTGTACGCCGCCTTTTTTCAATTGTCCGATGCGGTGGCGGCGCCTATCCAGGGAATACTGCGGGGCTACAAGGATGTGACGGTTACTTTTGTAATGGCGCTGGTTTCTTACTGGGTCATCGGCCTGCCGGTCGGTTATTGGCTGGCCGGAGACAGCAGCTATGGCGCTTACGGTTACTGGATCGGCTTTATTGTCGGCCTGGCTGCCGGTGCGGTCGGTCTGGCCGTTCGGCTGTCCTATGTGCAACGCCGGACTAGCCGGTTAACTGAGGAATAAGCAGTCATTCCGGTGTACAGGGAATGTCCACATATTGTGGCTGCAGGCGGGTTACCCGGGCGGTGGCGGCCGTCCAGTCGGTCACCTTTTCCTCCAGAACCGTCTCATTGCCGCAGCTTTCCAGGGTGAGAATTTTGACTTTTTCATAGTATTCCTTGGCGATAATCGGATAGCCGTTTAAGCGCAGGTTGTTTTCCAGGACGCCCTGCAGTGTATAATCGGCTTCGATAGCCATCGTGGTATGCAGCCGGCGCTCCACCAGTCCGGCAGCGGCCAGTCCGACGGCAGCAGCCTTGCCATAGGCGCGGATCAGCCCGCCGGCTCCCAGCTTGATGCCGCCGAAATAGCGGGTGACGACGATTACTGTATTGGTCAGGGCCGCCTTTTTCAGAACCTCCAGAATGGGGCGGCCGGCCGTGCCGCTTGGCTCGCCGTCGTCATCAGCCTTCTGGTATTGCTCGTTGTCGCCGATGATATAGGCCGAGCAGTTATGAGTAGCATCCCAGTGCTTCTTTTTGATAGTTACAATGAACTGAGCCGCCTCTGTCTCGGTTTCAGCCCGGCCGACATAAGTCAGAAACCGCGATTTGCTGATCTCGTAGGAGGCTTCGCCGGAACCGGCCACAGTACGATAGTTTGTCTGCATGTAATAAACACCTCCCTCTTAGCATACCATAACCGTTTTGCCAGACCAAGCCATATTCCTTGCGCCTGCCTGCAGAGCCTGGCTTGCCGGTTCTCTACCCTGCAGGGCAGATGTCATAGGGCAGATGCCGATCGGTGGCGGAGGATGCTTTTTATAAAAATATAAGGGAATTTTAAGATTTTTTAGGATATCCATTTACATAGGTTTACAGGATTTGATATTATTTTAACGGTATAGATAGTGTAGTGCAGTAACAAGTCCATATTTTAATCAAATCACTTGTCTGAATTTCCATCTGCTGCGTTGTCGTCAATCGGCGTAGGAACCCACTACGCCTTATTTCTCCGCCTTGCAGATGAAAATTTATCCTGCGCCCTTTGATCAAGATATGAACCTGTCACTACATTAAGTGCTTATTTTTTACAAGGGTGGAGGCAGTCAGTTACATGGAGTTACAGACAAGGACGGCAGACGGTAATAAATTTTCGGCGTTTTTCAGCCAGCTTAAGCAAAAGCTGAAGGCGCGGCAAATGGCCGAACATTATGTGCTGCTGTATGCGGTATTATCCGTTTTAATCAAGTCCGTGATTGTTGTCGGTATTGTCAATCAGACAAATTTTCTGATTCATTCCTGGATTCAGGTAGCTTATGTGGTTCCGACTTATTCGGTTTATTTTTCGTTTATGTTCATTTTCCTTTCTTTCGCTTTTTTGTTGCGTGAAAGAAAGCGGCTTTGGTATATTGTCGCTTTTGATATAGCCTGCTCATTGATGCTGCTGTTTGATTTATGGTATTTTAGAGCTTTTGGCACCTTTATTTCGATTCATATCGTCAAACAGTACGTCAATTTGCCCAATCTTTCCGGCAGTATTCTGTCGATTATCAGCCGGGAGGATATCGCCTTATTTATCGACCTGCCTTTTTTGGTGTACTGGGTTATGAAACGACCGAACTTGTACCTCCAGGCCAAACGGGCAGTTCCGGTCTGCCTCGCGCTGATTGCCGTGTCCAGCGTCTATTTGTCCTATGCCCATTATGTGTATGACCTTTCGGATGAACGGGGTAAAAGGCAGTATCTGTTTGAAATGTGCTGGGCGCCAACCCAGACGATTACCGATCTTTCGCCGCTGGGCTATCATTTGTTTGAGGCGTACAACTATCTGACTGAATGCCAGCAGCTTGTGCTGAGCGATGCCGACCGGCAGGAAATTGAGGGCTGGTATACGCAGAAGCAGGAAAATCTGCCGGGCAATTTGTATAAAGGCATGTTTAAGGGCAAAAACCTGATTGTTATTCAGGTGGAGTCGCTGGAAACCTTCTATCTAAAGAACGAACTGGACGGGCAGGAGCTTACACCGAATTTAAACCGCCTGCTTAAGCATAGCATTTTCTTCCCCGAGTTTTTCGAACAGGTCAATGTGGGAACAACCTCCGATGCTGAGTTCATGGCTAATACGTCGGTGTACCCGGTCCGCATGGGCGCTACCTATTTCCGCTATCCTGACAATACTTACAATTCGCTGCCCAAGCTGTTTGACCGGCGCGGCTACTCGGTCATGGCCGCCCACCCCGATAACCGGGGCTATTGGAACTGGATGCATGCCATGCATTCCATCGGTTACGACAATTGTATTGATTCCAACTATTTTGTGGCCGATGAGATTATCGGCCTGGGCCTAAGCGACGCTTCTTTTCTACGCCAGCTTGAGCCGTTTATCAAGGAACAGCAGCAGCCATTCTTTACCTTTCTGATTACGCTGACCAATCATGGACCCTTTGAACTGCCGGACAAGTACAAGGTACTTTCGGTAGATAAGAAGTTCGCGGGGACCAAAATGGGAGCCAGCTTCCATACTGTGCGGTATACGGATGAACAGATTGGTAAATTCCTGGACAAACTGGATGCCGATGGCTTGTTGGATAACACGGTGGTTGTCATTTATGGCGATCATAACGGGGTACATAAATTCTACAGCGAGGAAATTCCCACTATCAAGCCAGCCGACGACTGGTGGTTTTCTAACAATCACCGGGTGCCTTTCCTTATTTATCAAAAAAACATGGCCGGCGAGGAAGTCTGGACCCGCGGCGGGCATATTGATATTCTGCCGACTATTGCCTATATCATGGGGATTGATGAGGCAGAATACGCCCGGACGGCGATGGGCCGCAATCTCCTAAATACCAACAAGGATTTTGCCGTGCTGGTGGACGGGCAGGTTGTCGGGGAAGCCGGCAGCCCGGCGGAAAAGGATCATGCCGTACGGGGACTGGAAGTAGCCGATAAGATTATCCGGAGCAGTTATTTTGGTAAGCGTTGATCCTCCTGGTTCCGTTCTAAGCATGGTCATCTGCTATGCTTACCACGGCGATAAATCGTATTGATTGTCATGTTTCCTTAGATCGTTTTACTTCGTACTTTTGCCATGATGCAAAAGTACCAAAAAAATAGGGTGCTCTGTGTCACCTAAATACATGGATAATCTTGCAGTCTTTTTTCGCCCTGCTTCGTTGTCATCGCCTTGCATATGTCCGATATGCGCGACTCCTCCGCCTTGCAGGGCAAAAAAATCCTTGCAACCTTATCTAATGATTTAAGTAACGCAGAGCACCAGGCCTGAACTCCAAAAAGCTTGAAAAAATAGTACCTTCCTAAAAATCCGAAACTCGCTTCGCTCAAACAGTCGGATTTTCTTAACGGAAGGTACTATTTTTTCATCCTGCGGACCGCCTTTTTCCGTAACGGCCGGGAAGGTGCTCGTCTGGCTGTGTTGTGGCAATGAGGCGAGGTATTGCTATTCAAGATCATGGTTTTATTATTACGCGGTCGGTTCCAGCACGGTTAGAAAGACCTGGACCAGTTCGGGGTCGAACTGGCTGCCGGCGCAGCGCCGGAGTTCGAGCTGTGCCTCTTCGGTAGTTTTAGCCTGCCGGTACGGCGTAGTACGCTGCATGGCGTCATAGGCGTCGGTGATGGCGATGATGCGGCTGAGCAGCGGGATTTTAGGGCCCTCAATACCACAGGGATAACCGGTACCATCCCAGCGCTCATGGTGGGCGGCGATAAAGTCGGACACATTAAACAGTTCGGGGATGGCTTTGGCGATCCGGCTGCCGATTTCCGGATGCCGCTTGATTTCCAGCCATTCCCGTTCGGTCAGCGGTCCGGGTTTTATCAGGATATCCTTGGCGATGCCGACTTTTCCCACATCATGATACTGAGCGGCCAGGGACAGTTGCTGCATTTCCCGCCTGGTAAGCTGCAGTTTTTCACCGATCAGGGAAGACCATTGCTGGATGGCATCGGCGTGGGCCGTATGATGATGATCCCGCAGCTCGGCTGTCTGGATGAGGGTGGATAATAGGATTTGCCGTGTTTTTTTGCGGTTTTTCTCTTTGTTTTGATACATCATATCATCGGCCTGGTTGAGAAGCTGGTTCAACTCTGACGGCTGCGTGGCCGTGGCGCTGCCGGTGGAGGCGGCGATAGGCAGCTCGGGGCGCAGGGTATTGTACATATTCAGGGAGGTTCCCAGCTTGTCCAGGCAGGTGCGGACGGTTATTTCGGTGGCACCGGGCAGTAATACGATGAATTCATCGCCGCCGATCCGGGCAATGATGTCTTCCAGACGGAAGCTGTCGGCCAGCAGCCGGGCAAAGGTGCGGATCAGTTCGTCGCCGGCCTGGTGCCCCAGTGTATCGTTAATTAATTTCAAACCGTCCACATCACAGACGACCAGACTGAGCGGGACTTGCTGGGCCGCGGTCAGGTGATCCCACTGCGTTTCAAAATAGGTCCGATTATACAGTCCGGTGAGCTGATCACGGGTACTGAGCAGGCGGTATTTGGATTCGGCCTGGGACAGTGCCTGGTTGCTGCTATGCAGCAGCGCAACATGCTCCCGGATGGTGCCCATCATGCTGTTGAAGGCGATGCAGAAGCGGCGTAGTTCGTTAGGCGACGTCAGATAGCTGTATTCCGGGATGGGCTGCGAGTAGTCGTGGTTTTGCACCCGTTGAGCGGCCGCTGACAGGTGAACAATGGGTTGTCCCAGATTTAGCGCCAGCAGCCAGGTTAAGAGCAAGGTGGTGAAGAGTACCAGCACGGCACCCCACAGGAGGTGCTGGATTTGCTGGTAGTAGGGGGCGAGCGCTTCCGCCTCGTCGATTTCACAAAGGATAATCACGTTATACTCGGGAATCCATTGATAGGAGCCGATGACTTGTCGTCCGCGATGGTCTTGGTAGACACCAATGCCGGATAGTTTATTTTTGGCCCGCAGGAAGCCCTGGTTGTTTTTAATCGTACCTTTATCGGTGGCGTCCAGCCGGGAGGCGGCAATAATGGAGCCTTTACCGTCCAGAAGATAGCCTTTGCTGCTTTCGCTGGGGTGGAAGCCCTGCATAATAATGCCCAGTGTATCGACCGAAACAGAGGCGAATACCAGGCCGTTCAGTTGGTTGTTGTAGTCGAAGACCGGATTGGCAAAGACTAAAAGATTGCGGCCGGTCATCTTGCCGGCCAATATGTCGCTGACAAAGGGTTTTCCCTCCAGCGAAGCCCGGAAATAATCACGGTCCTGTATGTTGACGCCGGGAGGAAACAAGGTGTCCAGCTCGGTGATACCGTCTTTGTCAGCGTATGTATAGCTGGAAAAATCCTGGCTGCTGTTCAGGTTGGAGTGAAAATCGGCGAGCATCCTTGCCTTGTCGTGGGAACGGACTGAATCGAGCCGGGATAGTACTGTCACATCCGCGGCCCGCTCCCGGTACCAGTTCTGCACCGACTGAAGCTGCATGCTCATGGCCTGCAGCAGCAGCCGTTCGGCCGCTTCATAAGTCCGCTCCCTTTCATTCCAGCAATAAATGGCGGACAGTACGATGGTTAGCAGCAATACGATGCCAAGATTCCAGACGATCAGGCGGGACTTTAAGGAATGGTTTTTGATAGCTGACAATAGCACCGAATGTAAGCGGTTCATAAATCCTCCTTAGACGGAAAGGCCAGGGCAGGATAGTTGCCATTTTCCGTGATTTTGAAGGCGAGAATAATGAGGCGTTAGGAAGTAAGCGCGTCGATCAGAAGTCCGATGTTTAGCAGGCTGACAATAATTCCGATTACGGCAAGGATTACTTTTAGACGCAGCTTATTGGCATATTTGCCCATGACGCGGTGCGAAGAGGTCAGATAGATTTGCAAAAAGATGGTAATCGGCAACTGGATGCTGAGTATGATTTGCGAGTATACCAGACCGATAAACGGATCAGAGATAAAGTAAATAACCAGCACGGCGAAAAAGTAAGTAAGGGCCACGCCCCAGCGGGTATGGACGTCTTTGATGTTGTACGGTTCCCGGAAGATGCCGGCGAAAATGCTGCCTGCCGCCATACCGGCCGTACTGGTGGAGGAAAAACCGGCAAATAAGAGGGCCAGGGCAAATATAACCGAGGCGGTGTTACCTAAGAGCGGCCGCAGCATCTGTTCGGCCTGTTCCAGGGTATCGACATGCAGGCCTGCCTGATAGAAGGTGGCGGCAGCTACGAGGATCATGGCGCTGTTGATCGCCCAGCCAAGCAGCATGGAAAAGAGGGTATCGAAAAATTCGTATTTCAGTTGTTTTTGAATCATTGCTTCGTCTTCCAGGTTCCACTGGCGGCTTTGGATAATTTCCGAATGCAAAAATAGATTGTGCGGCATGACGACAGCACCTAACACACTCATGACAATTGGCATGGCGCCGGGCGGAATGTCGGGAGTGACCCAGCCGCGGGCGGCCTGCAGCCAGTCAATATTAGCCAGGCTGAGCTCCAGCAGAAAGGAAAAGCCAATGAGGGAGACAAAGCCGACAATCCATTTTTCCAGCCGTTGATAGGAGCTGGTTAAGAGCAGCACGCCCGAGGTAAGCGCTGCTGCTACCGTGCCGACCAACAGCGGCAGATCGAACAGAATGCGGAGTGCAATGGCCGCGCCCAGAATTTCCGCTACGGCGGTGGCAATAGCGGCGCCAACCGCCGAAAGCAGAACCAAACGGGACAGCCATTTCGGTAAAAATATTGTCGCGGCTTCGGATAAGCAGTAGCCTGTGGCAATGCCTAAGTGAGCTACATTATGTTGCAGGACGATGAGCATGACCGTGGACAGGGTAACCATCCAGAGTAAAAGATAGCCATAATCGGCGCCGGCCGCGATATTGGCGGCCCAGTTGCCGGGGTCGATAAAACCGACGGTAACCAAAATGCCGGGGCCAAGATAACGCAACAGTTCCCGGGCTCTTACATCCGGCACGTGGATAGATTTGGGAAAAATACGGGACCAGTTCAGCAGAAACACCTCCAAATACAGTTAATCAGTCTATTCGCTAACAAGGGGCTAACTCCTGCCCGGCATTTTGCCGGAAAGAGCGAGGTAGTGGGCAGGAAAATGAAAGAATCTAGCGAAAATATGACTAAAATAGATATTACTGGATAATTTGTTGCGAAAATTAGTTCGGCCAGAAGTCGGCCGGGCAGGAAAGTCCGGCCGACGGCAGCCGGGCAATGCCAGGGAATGCTATAGTATATGACGGTTAGGCGGTACATCATGCAAGAGGCAGCCGGTAAAGACGGCAGGTGAGCCCGGTTTTGGCGGCTGTCGGTACGTAGGGTATTACTTGATGAATTTAATATATTTTCTTATGACGGTCAGACGTGAAAGGGTCGTGCCGGTTGGAGGGGAAGCTGGTGAAGAAATACGGATGCCGTAGTTACAGGGAGAAGATGAAAGGAAGATACCGTCAGCATATCAGGCGTGCCCTGGCGCCCGGCTTTGCGGCAGGGGAATGGCGTAAAGCCGGGCGGGTTTTTCTGGAGGTAGCCAATGATATTGCCTGGGAATGGGATATGGTTACTAACCGGCTGCTATTTGCGGAACGTTGCCGGGAGGAGCTGCATATCCGGAACGAGTACGGCGGATTTGAGGAGTTTGCCGCACTGATTCCACAGGAGGATCAGGAACTGGTCCGCTCAACGCTGGCGGAATGTTTGGCCCGCCATAGCGGAATGTTTATTTTCGAGTGCCGGATCATGACCTCCCAGGGTTTGAAATGGGTGATTATGCGGGGCAAGGCGGCCTTTGGCAGCGGCGGTAAGCCCTTGTGGCTGGCCGGAGCGGTCACCGATGTGACTCATGGTAAAATGCAGGAGGAAGCTATCCGCTATCTGACCTATTTTGATGTAGTGACAGGTCTGCCGAACCGGATTTCCATGCAGGAGACGCTTCATCTGGTTTTGCGGGAAAAACGGAACCGCGGCGCGATCCTGTATTTTGATGTGGACAAGTTTAAGGCGATCAATGATACGCTGGGTGTCTCTTTGGGTGATAATATTCTTTTTATGGTGGCCGAAATGTTACGGGAACGGATGGGATCACAGCATTTTCTGGCGAAAGTGGGTGACGATGAATTTGTCATTCTGCTCAATGACATCAACGACCGGGCATCCGTTCAGACCTATGCCAAACATATTCTTGCCTGCTTTGCCGAACCGCTGAAGGTGGGCAACCGGTCGATCCGGATTGCGATCAGTGTCGGTATTGCGCTGTTGCCGGAGGACGGGACAACGATGGAGACGCTGATCAAGCATGCCGAGCTGGCGCTTAGCCGGGCGAAGGGACAGCCCGATAACCGGATTGCCTTTTTTGAACAGTCGATGGCGGATGAGGCTTACCGGAAGCTGGTGCTGGAAGAGGACTTGCGCCACGCTTTAAATAACGGCGAACTGCTGCTTTACTATCAGCCGATTGTCGATTGTTCGAACGGCAGGGTAAGCGGGTTTGAGGCTTTGCTACGTTGGAACAGTCCGCAGCTTGGCATGGTTTCGCCGCTCCAGTTTATTCGGCTGGCTGAGGAGACGGGCTTGATTATTCCCATTGGCCTGTGGGTGCTGCAGCAGGGCTGTGCTTTTTTGGCCCGGCTGCACCGGGCCGGTTATGCGGATATGCTGCTGTCGGTTAATGTTTCCATCATTCAGCTTTTGCAAAGCGATTTTGTCGAAAGTATGTGGGCCGTGGTTAGAGATGCCGGCATACCGCCGGAACACATCGCCTTTGAGATTACGGAAGGGCTGCTGATGGAAACCTTCGAGGCCAATAGTGAGAAGCTGCGGCTATTGCGGCAGCGGGGGATGAAAATCCACCTGGACGATTTTGGCACAGGCTATAGCTCGTTAAAGTATCTGCAAAATTTGCCGGTCGATTTGGTCAAGATTGACAAGTCGTTTATTGACGAACTGGAAGGCAATGCGCAGACGGTTCCGCTGGTTGATTCCATCATTGCACTGGTTCACCGGCTGGGGCTGCAAACGGTGGCCGAAGGGGTGGAAACCGGGCTGCAGCACAGCCGGCTTGCCTGTTTCGGCTGTGACCGGATTCAGGGTTATCTGATCAGCAAGCCGATGCCGGAAGAACAGGTGCTGCCCTTTTTGAAGGCATATAAGCCACGGCAAGACAATAAGTAGTACATAGTAGCTTCTTTTAAGTAACAAGCTGCAGCTATTTTGGCGAGAGGCTGCCGGGGAAAGCGTGATTCGGATTATCATAATCAGCAATAGGAGGGAATGGAATGAGTCGAAAGACGTTTACGGTACTGTTTGGCGGTCAGGCAGGTTATGGCATTATGAGTGCGGGAAATCTGGTGGCAAAGGCCGGGGGACGAAATGGACTGTGGGCTTTTCAGGTCAATGAATATCCTTCGCTGATCAAGGGCGGTTTGAATACCTGTCTGGTACGGTTAAGTGACCAGCCGCTGCAGGCTTATGAGGAAGAACTGGACTGTCTGGGGGCGCTGTCACAGGAGGCGCTGGATCAAAACTACAACAAGCTGCGACCGGGAGCCTTGGTCATTTATGATAAGGATGTGGTTAAAGCCGATATGGCTAACATACCAGCCGGTGTCCGGCTGTATCCGGTTAAATTGATCGGCCTGCTGCCCGGTGATGCGGCCAAGGTTATGGCTAACAGCGCCATGCTGGGCGCCTTTTGCGCCATTACCGGCTACCCGCTGGCAGCGATTGCCGCGGCTATGCGGTCGGAGTTTAAGAAGCCTGCCGTCCAGGAGCAAAACATCCAGCTTTTAGAGACGACCTTTGCGGCAGTTGGCGAGGAGTACGGCGAGGAACGGCAAAAGGCCTTTGCGTTTTCCCTTGCTCCCGATAAGCGGAAGAAAATGCTGATTAACGGCAATGACGCCATTTCCATGGGCGCCATCAAGGCGGGGGTTAAATTTGCCGCCGGCTATCCCATGACACCCGGCTCCAGCGTACTGACCTACCTGGCTGATCATGCCGAAAAGTTCGGCCTTGTTTTTAAGCAGGCCGAGGATGAAATCGCGGCGGTCAATATGCTGATTGGCGCTGGCTTTGCCGGTGCCAGGGCGATAGCTGCCACCAGCGGCGGCGGATTTTCGCTGATGGTGGAGGCGCTGGGCTTTGCCGCCCAGGCGGAAGTGCCGATCGTTATTGTAAACGCCCAGCGGGGCGGTCCGAGCACCGGCTTGCCGACCCGCACGGCCCAGGCTGACCTCTCCTTTGTGGTTCATGCCTCACAGGGGGAATTTCCCCGCATTGTCATGGCTCCCGGTGATGTGGAGGAGTGCTTCTTTGAAACCGTCCGGGTGTTCAATCTGGCGGAAAAATACCAGATGCCCGGCATTATTCTCACCGATAAATATCTGGCCGATTCGGCCCTGACCCATGACTATTTTGACGATGTCAAGGTAAGGGTGGAGCGGGGCAAGCTGGTCGATGAAGAGTGGCTGGCCGGCAATCAGCCCTACCTGCGCTACCGGCTGACGGAAGACGGCGTATCGCCGCGGGCCGTTCCCGGACAGAAGGGCGGCCGGCATATTGCCACAAGCTATACCCATGGTGAAGACGGCTTTTACAGTTCGGGCAACCGGGAATATGCGGCCCGGGAGCCGGAAGTTACGGCAGCAGGCCTGGATAAGTTGTTTAACAAGGTGCCGGCCCTGCTGGCGGAAATCCCCGGCATTAAGCTGCACGGACCGGCTGAGGCCGAGTTGACGGTGATTAGCTGGGGTTCGACGAAAGGGGCTATTCTTGAAGCTATGACGGAATTGGCTGCAGCGGGGCATAACGTTAATTTCCTGCAAATCCTTTATCCGTCGCCTTTCCCGGCCGACGCGGTAAGCGAGGTGCTGGAAGGATGCAACAAGACACTGTTGATCGAATGCAATAAAACGGCGCAGATGGGAGCTTTGCTCAGAGCTCATACCGGTTATGCGCCTGATGCGGTCTATCTGAAATATGATTCGCGGCCCATGGTGCCATCGCAAATTGCCGCTCGAATCAAGGAGGTGATCGGCTAATGGAAGAACTGAAAACACCCTATACTCCTACCTGGTGTCCCGGCTGCGGTGACTATGGGATTTTGAACGGACTGAAAAAAGCCCTGGCGTCGCTGCCGGAGGGACCGGAAAATATCGCCCTGGTTAGCGGCATCGGCTGTGCGCCCAAGATCGCCCAGTATGTCAACACCTACCGGATTGAAACGCTGCATGGCCGTACACTGCCGGTGGCTACAGGCCTAAAGCTGGCCAACCGGAATCTGACCGTCATTGCCGAAGGCGGCGACGGCGATGGGATGGGCTTGGGCATGGGGCATTTTATTCATACGGCCCGGCGCAATCTGGATATTGCCTACTTCATTCACAACAATCAGGTCTATGGCCTGACCAAGGGCCAGACTTCGCCGACCAGCGAAATGGGCATGACAACTAAATTTACCCCGCCACCCAAGGGGAATGTGGAACATTCGATCAATATCGTCCATATGGCCTTGCACGCCGGTGCCACTTTTGTCGCCCGTTCCTTTTCGGCCGATGCGAAGCTGGCCGATATCCTGGTCCAGGCCGTCCAGCACAAGGGCTTTGCTGTGGTCGATATCCTGCAGCCTTGCGTATCCTTTAACAAGGTCAACAGCTATCAGTGGTATATGGACAGGGTTTATCCGCTGCAGAGTCTGCCCGACTACAATTCTGCTGATTTTGCGAAGGCCGCCGAGTTGTCGACACAGTGGGGTGAAAAGATCCCCATCGGCGTCTTTTATCAGACCGAACGGCCTGTCTTCGAAGACTCGCTGCCGCAACTGGCCGGGGAACCCTTGGTCAAACAGCCCATTGACACTATTAACATTCATAGTCTGATGGATGAACTGGCATGATTCTTTTCACTTGCCGTATACTAGTACATTGTCAATTCTAAAACTGTGGGCATAATGGCGAGGCTATTTTTTTGCAAGACGAGGCGGAGAAAGGAGGCATACCGGAAGTATGCTGACTGACGACAACGAAGGCTTGCGGAAAATAGACCGTCAGTATTCACAGGATTAGGGTTGGCAAGGTACTAACGTAAAGGTGGTGATTTCATGGAAAATGAACTCAACCAGGAGATAATGGATAAACTGACCAAGGTATGCCTGTGCAAGGGTATTAGCCGGGCTACCATGAAGGAGGCGATCGCCGGCGGTGCCGATACGGTGGAGAAGGTACGGAAGGTGACCGGCGCCGGCTCAGGTTCCTGTGGCGGACGGCGCTGTACGCCGAAGATCGAGGAACTGTTGGCCGCGGCGGCAAACGCCGAATAAAAAAATCCTGCAATTCAGCCGTCGGGGCGGGTTGCAGGATTTTTTTCATTTATAGGCGGTATTTTGGCGTTTAGTGTTGATTGTCGGCCAAATGCCTGAGCGGTCGCGGATTGACGAACAACCGGGTTTTCTTTATAGTGGTAAATAGCTTAATTTTGCGAGAATAGTCGCTTTTGAAATGAAGGAGTTATACGATGCAGGTTTCTGGGGAGGCAAAAGGGTTTTCCCTTTTGCAGATGCATGATTTTCGATGTTTTTGGCTGTCCAGGGTAGCCAGTGTCCTGGCTTATCAGATGCTGAGCGTGGCCGTCGGCTGGCAGATCTATGATCTGACAAACAGTACTTTCTATTTGGGCATTGCCGGGCTGTTGCAATTCCTGCCGATGGTTTTGTTGATGCTGCCTGCCGGCCATGTGATTGACCGCTACAACCGGACGCTTATTATCCGGTTGTGTCAATTGAGTGAGGGACTTGGTGTTTTTCTGCTGGCCGCTGGCAGTTTGACCGGGTGGCTTACTAAGGAAACGATTTTGTCGCTGGTCTTTCTTATCGGGGCGGCCCGCACGTTTGAGATGCCGTGCATGCAAGTGCTGTTGACGGGGGTTGTGGACCGGGAGGTTTTGCCCCAGGCGCTCGCTCTTGCCGCTTCGTCGTCCCAGACGGCGGTCATTGCCGGGCCGGCGCTGGGCGGTTTGCTGTATACCTATGGGCCGGGAATCGTGTTTGCCTGTGTGAGCGGGCTGTACTTTCTGTCAATTTTCTTCCTGGGTAGAATTAGAAAGAAGCAGGAAGCGGTAAAAAGTGAGAAACCGGATTTGCGGTCAGCCCTGCTGGGACTTTCATTTATCCGCAGCAGGCCGGTCATTTTAGGCGCCATTTCTCTGGATTTGTTTGCGGTTCTATTGGGCGGTGCCACTGCTTTGCTGCCGGTTTTTGCCAGAAAAATCCTGCTCGTCGGTCCGGCAGGCTTGGGACTATTGCGTTCCGCGCCGGCGGTGGGGTCGGTGCTGATGGCTTTGTTTTTAGCCCACCGGCCGCTGCAAAACCAGGTTGGCCGGAAAATGTTTCTGGCCGTCATGGTGTTTGGCCTGGCGACCATTGCCTTTGCCTTATCCACCTCATTTGCCCTGTCGATTGGCGCACTGATTGTGCTGGGAACGGCGGACACAATCAGCGTGGTCGTGCGCGGTGCGCTAGTGCAACTGAACACGCCTGATGAAATGCGCGGCCGGGTCAGTGCGGTTAATGCTTTGTTCGTGGGTACGTCCAATCAGTTAGGCGAGTTTGAATCAGGCATGGCCGCTACCTGGCTGGGGCTGGTTCCTTCGGTTGTCTTAGGCGGGGTGGCTACCGTACTTGTCGCGCTTATTTGGATGAGATTATTTCCCTCGCTGAAAAACATTCAGCGCCTGGAAAGCAACGTGTAAGGACAGCATTAGTAGCGGCGCTTTGGCTACCTATTCAGGATAGATATAGGCGGCAAAGTCGGTAAGCCGATCCAGCGGCAATTGTTCGAGATATTGTTCGCCGGCGATACTTTTTTCCACAATCAGTTTATCCGGATAGACGGCACGGACCAGACTCAAGGCGGCTATCTTGCCGTCCTTATAGGTGAGCAGCAGGGCGTTGGGTTTGGCTGCCCGAGGGTCAAAGGATACGGTGAGACCTTGCGCCTCCGTCAGCGTAATCCATTCCTCCGGATCGGCCGACCAGGCAATTGGGGTTTGGCTGTGACTGTCAAAGGTTTTAAGCAGGGGGATGAGCGGCGAGTTGCCGGGCAGTCCTTTGTAGGCTTCAGTGCCGGCCGAAGCCTGAGACGGCGCGAAGGAAGGCGCCGCAGAACCGGCTTTGCGGGGCAGAATCAAACCCTCCAGGCGGTAGCCGCCAGTGTCTTTATCGGCAAAATCCAGCCGAAAGCGGGAAGGCAGGCCTTCCACATTGGGCATTTTGTAGCATACATAGGACGGATGCAGTTCGGTGATCACACCGAGATAGGTGCCATAGCTGTCGCTGAGTACCAGCAGAGCGCCGATCTCAGCCGACGTTAATGTTTTGGTGGTAAGCCATTGCTGCTTTTGCGCTGCCGCCAGCCAGTTTTTGAGGACCGGCGGCGTTTTTTTATTGACCGGCCCGGTCGGCCAGTCGGCCCCCGGTGTCGGCGCAAAGGCGTCAAATTCCCGCAGGGCGTAAGCCGGATACCAGGTTAAGGGCAGGTCTTTATACAGCTCGCCGGTGTCGGCCCGGCTGTAGGACTGGACTTCATAAGTCAGGTCTTCGGCCGCTGTCTGGGCGGCAGCCACCGGAGTCCAAGTCAGCCAGAGACAGAACAGGACGAGAAACGGCATAAAACGACGCATGCGATCAACTCCTTAAGGCAGGCAGCGATACCTTGTGTCACTGGATACCAGCCTGTCATGTATTCTTATTATAGCATATAAAGAAGGCCTGACAGGAGGTATGCTGTCAGGCCTTTAGGGCGTGTTTTCAAACTAACGGAATGATCCATGGCGAGTGATTTTTGCGCCAGACGAAATAAATTTTGGCAGGAATAGAGGCCCCTATTTCAAAAAGATTTAGTGAAGTATGGCACAAAAAGCGCCGCCAGAGAGCGTTTTGGATAGCTTGAAAACACGCCCTAGGGTGGAATATCGTGATTGAGTGTTAAGCGATAGAGGAAGCGGCGGACGGCGCCTGCAGGGCCAGTTCGACCAGGTCGGCCAGGCCGTCGGGTTCGAGAGCGGCGCGGCCGACAAAGAGACCGTCCACCTCGGGCAGTAAGGACAGTCCCGCGGCGTTTTGCCGGTTGACGCTGCCGCCGTAGAGCAGCGGGATGGCTTGAGCTACCGTAGTGCCATATTTTTCGGTTAGCAGCCGGCGGAGCAAGACGTGAACCTGTGCCACATGGGCCGGTGAGGCGGCCTCGGTGGCGCCGATGGCCCAGAGCGGCTCATAGGCCAGGATGATGTTGGCTGCCGCCGCCGGTTCGAGACCGGCCAACAGCTGCAGCAGCTGATAGCGCAGAAAGGCTTCGGTCAAATCCCAGGTTTCCCGTTTTTCTTCGCCCAGGCAGATAATCGGCGACATATTATTACGCAGCACGGCATGGATTTTCCAATTGGCTGTTTCGTTGGTTTCACTGAACCAGCGCCGCCGTTCTTGGTGATTGATTTCGACAAACTGGCAGCCGATTTCTTTTAGCATAGGCGCCGATACTTCGCCGGTAAAAGCACCGGCGTCGTCCCAGTGGACATTTTGAGAACCGAACAGGAGCGGGCTGTCGCTCTCTTGCAGAAACCGCCGCGTTTCCGATAGGGCGCTGAACGGTGGCAGGATAAAGACAGAGGTGGAGACGTCTTTGAGCCGTTCCTGCAGGCGCTGCAAGTAAGCCAGTGCCTCCTGGTTGGTTTTGTTCATTTTCCAGCTTGTGCCGATGAGGGGCTTGCGGTAGGGGCTGTTGTTGCTGGTCATACCGGATCACTCCCGTTGGCTTGAATTAGGTTGACATACAGTCCGGTCACCCGGATGGACTCTTCCATACTTTTGGAACTGGCCAGGCCTTTGCCGGCAATGTCGAAGGCCGTGCCGTGGTCGACCGAGGTGCGGACGAAAGGCAGACCGACGGTCACGCTGACCGTCCGGGCCAGGTCGTGCACCTTGGCGGCAATATGGCCCTGGTCATGGTAGAGCGACAAGACGGCATCGCACTGATCGATGTCAAACAAGCGGAAGATCGAGTCGGCCGGAATGGGGCCCATAGCCCGGATGCCCTTTTCCTGAGCGGTTTTGACCGCCGGGGCCAGTGCCGTCATTTCCTCGTCGCCGCACAGGCCCTGTTCGCCGCCGTGGGGATTGAGCGCAGCTACTGCCAGGCGGGCGTTGGGCAGACCCAGCCGTTTCATGGCGGCCGCGCAGTTTTCGATAAAGGGCAGCACATTCTCATAGGTGACATACTGGCAGGCCTTTAAGAGGGACAGATGGCGGCTGAGGAAGAAAATCCGCATTTTGTTGACATGAAACATGGTAACCGCCTTGGGCGAATCGGTCAGACCGGTAAACATTTCGGTGTGACCGATATAAGGAATGCCGGCCTGGTGGATAGCTTCCTTCTGGATCGGGGCGGTGGCGATGCCGTCAATTCTTTTGTCCAGTGCCAGGGCAATCGCTGTTTTGATATAGTCGTAGGCAGCCTGACCGGCGGTGGCGCTGATGACACCGAAGGGCACAGCGTCGGGCTGCACGTTGTCGATATCCAGCACGTCAACGGTGCCGGGCCGGTAGGTGCCGTCCGCCGGAGCGGCGACAGCCTGCACGATCAGTTGGCTGTTGGTGACGAGCAAGGCCCGTTCAACGATTTTTTTGCTGCCGATAATTAGCGGGCGAACCTGCTGGTAGATGTCCGGGTTGGCCAGCGAGCGGACGACGATTTCCGGGCCGATACCCGCCGGATCGCCGATGGTGATGCCGATAAGTGGACGCATGGGGAAAACACTCCTTTATTGTCAGACAAGCGGTGCCGGCCAGGCTGGCGGCCACTTGCGGTTTAATAGTTTAACAGATATTTGGTGCAGACCATCACGGTGTTGGTTTCGCCGATCAGGCCGCCCTTGGTAATGAGGGCGATGCCGTGCAGCGGGCCGCCGACCAGGGTGCCAAAGGAAATGTGCGGCTGGACCTCATCGATCAGTTCAATGGCTTCGACCTGGCTTTCGCGGCAGAAGGCTACCGTCATATCGCCGCCGGTCAGATAGATGCCTTTTAAGTAATTCATTCCCGGCTGCAGGGCTTTGCGGGCGATGCGGGCCAGGCCGTAGGTGATGCGCCGGGCAATGTCATCCTGGGTGACGCCCCGTTTATGGGCTTCGGCCTTAATGTCAATTAAAAACTCCTTATTGCCGGCGGCCCGCAGTCCGAACACATCATTACACTGGCTGATTTCCCAGATTTCGCGGGCGATGACTTCTTCCACCGGCTGCTCCTCGTCGGAATCGAGGAAGTGACGGATATCCACGTCGATAATGTGGGCCTGACATTCATTCTGCAAATAGGCTAATTGGCTGCGGGTCAGGTCGGAGGCACTGGCGGCGACGATAAACACTTTACCGGCTTTTTTCCGGGTGACCCGCTGTTTGCCCAGGTAGGCCAGTTCGCAGGCCTTTTGCGTGAACGGGCCGGGGTCTACGGCAAACCAGGGAACCTGCAGGCGGTTAATGCCCTCAGCAATCGCGCCGATATCGGCAAAAGTGATGGCGTCAAACAGCAGGATGCGGGCGCCCTGTTCAATTTGCCGGCGGGCTGCCGCGGTAATGGCCTCGCTGCCCTGCAGCGTGACCGACAGGGGGATAAAGCCTTGTGGCAAGGCCGTCTGGGTGCTGATTTCCTCACTCAGCGCGCTGCTGTGCACCGGCTTGACCGGATCGTTGCCAGCCGGGGTTTTATGGACCGGTACGCCGTTGACCAGCTGGTAGCCGCCGACGACCATGCGTCCCGAGGCCGGATAAACGGCCACGACGCAGGCAATGGCATTGTCCGGCAGGGCATCCATCATGCCTTCAATTTCGGCCCCCAGATTGCCCCGGATGGTGCTGTCGATCCGTTTGGAAAAGCGGGTAATCCCGCGCTGCAGCAGTTGACCGGTACACTCCCGGATGCGTTCATACGCTTCGGCGGCATCCAGCGTGCGGCTGGATGCGTTGACGACAATGGCGTCATAGTCCTGAAGAGGGAATTTTTCAATGGTGCGGTGTTCGATAGTGGTCAATGTACGGAAATAGCTATTGGTCAGCAGGACGCCTGCCGTATTGGCGCCGGTTAAATCATCAGCAATGACTGCCCACTCGGCCATGTTGTATCTCTCCTTGCGTTTTCTTAATTTCTACCGGTTCATCCAGAGTCAGAATGATTAAGAAGCCGATAATCGCCGCCAAACCGAAATAGGTGAAGACAAAGTCGTAAGTCTGGAATTTATCCAGCAGGGCGCCGGCGATCATGGGAGAAAAGAAGCCGCCCAGATTGCCGCCGCTATTGACTAAGGCAATAGCGATCGGATAAGTACTGCCTGTGGTAAGTCCCATCGGGTAGGCGGTAAAGGCCGGCCAGCCTACGTTGAGCAGGAACCCGGTCATAAACAGGGCGGCCGAAACGGCGGTGGAGTTTTCCGGCAGATTGACCATAACCGCCATCATCAGGCAGGTGGACAGGGCTGTCAGCAGCATAGTCGGTTTCCGGCGTTTGTGCAGCAGCTTATCGGAAATCCAGCCGCCCAGGATGGAACCGATCAGCCCGCCCACCCACGGCGCGGCGGCGACAAAGCCCATCTTGAGGAAGGAGTAATGCTTGGCGTTTACCAGATAGGAAGGAATCCAGGTCATTAAACCATACAGCACGCTGACCATCATAAAGTAGGCCAGGCAGTTGCCCCAGATATTCCAGGAGGTAAAAATATTCTTTCTAGTCTCAATTTTCGCAATATTTTTGGCCCGAATCAGCTTATCCAGCCAGCCCAGTGACACGGCCTCTGCCTGCTTGACCGCGGCAGTCTCGCCGGCTCCCTGAATATAGCTGACCTCCTGTTCGTTTACATAGGGACTTTCGGCCGGCTTGTTGCGCACCAGCAGATACCAGATGACCGCCATAGCAAAACCCGGCAGGGAGAACGTGTAGAAGATGGTGCGCCAGCCGAATTCGGTGGCGATCCAGACGCACAGCGGCGGGATGACAATGGGGGCGAACATGGTGGAAGCAATGTAGAAGCCGACACCGGTGGCCTTTTCCTTCGAAGGAAACCAGTTGTTGATGGTAGAGGTCAGACCGACCGGCGTGGGGCCTTCAAAAATGCCCAGCCCCAGACGGAACCATTTGATGGCGGCCACTGACTGGGCAGTGCCGATCAAATAGGTAAACAGGGAAAACCCTAAAATCGAAGCCGGCACCATGCCGCGGGCGCCGAATTTACTGAGCCAGAAGCCTGCCGGTATTTGGCTGATGGCATAGCCCAGGAAAAAGAAACTGGCAATCGAACCGGCCTCAAAATTGTTAAAGTGAAATTCTTTCTGGATAAAAGGCAACGCTACGCCGATATTGCTGCGGTCGGCGAAATTGATCGCATAGGTAACAAAGATAATGGCTAGAACAACCCAACGGAATCGACTCATCTAAACTCCTCCTCACAATATAGGTTGACAGGGGGAGCTATGCTGTTCTTGCTGCCCGGACTGTTATACTTTTTTGACCAGCAGGGCTTTTCTGGTTTTCTGCAGGTTGTTGAGGAACATGTCTTTTTTCAGCATGGCGACACTGACATAGAGCACATCCAGGAGGTAAATCTGGGCAATCAGGTTTTCCATAGACTCGCTGCGGTACATGGACTCCTGGGAAGTGGTAATCAGCTTAAGTTCACAGGTCTTGGCCAAGGGCGAGCCGGCCCGGCTGGTCAGGGCCACGGTAGTGGCGCCGGCCTGTTTAGCCTGGCGCATGGCGTCCAGGACATCCTTGCTGCTGCCGGCGGTGCTGATGCCGATGGCCACATCGCCCGGTTTGAGCAGTGAAGCGTACATGGATTGCAGGTGACTGTCCTGGGGAACCCGGACATCCAGCCCCAGACGGAAAAATTTGTTGAGTGCGCTCTGTGCTGCCACACCGGCATTGCCCATGCCATAAATGTCTACCCGGCTGGCGCCGGCCAGCGCGTCGACCACCCGCTTGACCTGCTGCATATCGACATTCTGGCGGGTAAAATGAATAGAAGCGGTGTGAGATTCCGCCAGTTTGGTCGCTATGTCGGGAATTTGGTCGGTTTCGCCGATTTCTTCGTGAATGTTCTCCAACGGTTTAATAAAGGTCCGGGATAAAGCCAGCTTTAGCTCCTGATAACCGGACAGGCCAATAGTTTTGCAGAGGTGGGTTACCGTAAACTGGCTTACCTGACATTGGTCGGCCAGTTCGGCGATGCTTAACAGGACTACGCTTTTCGGATTCTTGAGCACGTAATCCGCCACCAGTTTGGTCTGTCGGCCTAAAGCATGGTACCTTTCCGTTAGCTGAGCCAGGACCTGGTTGGTTGCCGCCGCTGTATCAGAATCGTGCTGGTCGGATCCATCCGTGCTGGTTGCTGTCTCGCTAACGGATTCTTCGGCCGGACACGATGCGTTAGTAAGGTTGAAAGCGTCGCTCTCCTGCGAACGTGGATGAGTCATCGTAACCGCTCCTTTTTGGTAGAATTATCTAACAATTTTGATTATATTATATAATATTATATAAGTCAATATAATAATTTATATTATATAATATTATAAAAATGGACATCGGTGCAGGAAAAAAGCTCTGCCGGGCGGCAGGAGACAGTGCCTGGCAGGGAGAAATAAAAGACAGTTTGTTAGGAGCTTCTGATAACGGGCAGAAACGTTCTGAAAGCAGGTGATGTGTTTGTACCTCTATACAAGTCTTTGCCAGTCCTTTGCCTGCGGCATGTGCGGCCGCTGCTGCCGCAACGACTGGCTGGTAAGCGTCGATGAAGCAACCTATGACCGCAGCCGGACACTGTTTTGGCAAACAGGCCGACAGGCAGAGTTTGAGCGGGTCTTTGTACCGCTGACCGGAGCAAGGCAGACTGGCGAGTACGCCTATATTGCCAAACAGGATAGCGGTGCCTGCTGGTTTTTGGGCGGGGAAAACCTTTGCCGCTTGCAGCGCGAAGCCGGGCACGGCTTTTTGGATACCGTATGTCAGACCTTTCCCCGCTACCCGATGAGCACTGCCCGGGGATTGGAACTAACGCTCAGCTTTAGCTGCTCCCGGGTGGTGGAGCTGGCCTGTCAGATCGACCGGCTGGAGGTACTGCGTCAGGACAGTCCGCCCTTTGCCGTCGCTCCCGACGCCGTGGTGCTGACCGTGCACCCGCAGCAGCGGCCGGCCAGTGATCCGCTTCATTATTATTTCGAGATTGAGCAGCACCTGCTGGACATTTTGCAGTGGCGCGGTGCACCGCTTAGCCATCGCCTGCGGCTGCTGGCTGACACCGTTACGGCGCTGCGGCGTCTGGCTGGCGACGACGCGCTGGGAGGGCAGCTTACCCGGCTGCTGTACCGTAATTATGACTATATGGATGCCGCCGGTGACGGCAGCGGGGGCGACTATGGCCCGGCCGAACGGCTATGTGAACACTTCCTGGTCAATCTGGTATTTAAAAAGCCCTTTTATTTGTATGGCTGGCAGGAAAGCTTGAAACTGCTCAGCCTAATAGAGGATAAACTCGAACGGACGCGCGCCGCGGCGACGGACCAATTGGCGGCGGTGCGGGAACTGATTATGGCCATAGAAAGCAGCTACTGCCACAACCGGCAGGCGTTATACCAACTGCTGGCCCGCCCTTAATGAAGAAAATCGAAAGGAGCAGAATGCGCTTATAGCGCGTTCTGCTCCTTGTTTGTAAGCTGGGAAATTACAATACGGTAAGGCCTCTTGAGTGCAAATAGCCGGTAGCCCGTTCTGTCTCCAGGTCGGTGGCTGATGGAATACCAGTCAGCGCATAAGGGCGGTTAAGTTGTTCCCATTTTTCACAGCCCATCGTATGGTAGGGCAGCAGCTCGACTGTTGGCTGGTTAGGCAGCGCCGTGATGATGCCGGCCAGCAGGCCCAGTTCCTCCGGGGTATCGGTCAGGCCGGGAATCAGCACGTAGCGGACCACCAGGCGGCTGGACTGCAGCGAGGTGTAGTGGAGATTAGCCAAAATGAGGCGGTGGTCAGTGCCGGTTAACCGGTGGTGCAGCCGTGGGCTGGCCGCTTTCAGACCGAATTGCACCATATCGGTGTGGGTGAGGACGGCTGCCAGGTTTTCCGGCGGACAATGGCCGGAGGTATCCAGCAGGGTATGCAAGCCGGCGGCTTGGGCTGCTTTAAACAAGGCGGCGACAAAGCCGGGCTGCAGCAGGGGTTCACCGCCGCTGACCGTAAGACCGCCGCCGGACGATTGGTAATAGGACCGGTAGCGGTCGATATCGGCCAGCACCTCGTCGACGGTAATGGTTTTCTGGCCCCGTTGCCAGGTATCGGGATTGTGACAGAAAGAGCAGCCCAGGTTGCAGCCGCTTAAAAACAGCACATACCGTATGCCCGGCCCGTCGACGGTGCCGAAAGTTTCAATGGAATGGTAATACCCTTGCATGGCATAGCCTCCGTAAGGTATTTATTATACGGCCTGATAAAAGGTGCGGCTGATAACTTCCTGCTGATGGGCCTTGCTCAGTTTGACAAAATGAACTGCATAGCCCGACACGCGGATGGTGAGCTGCGGGTACTGCTCGGGATGAGCCATGGCGTCCTCCAACAGCTCGCGGTTGAGCACGTTGACATTGATGTGATGGCCGCCGTGCATCGCATGAGCATCCAAGAGTGCCGTCAGGTTGGCAGCCCGGGCAGCCGGTGTTTTACCCAGCGCCTTCGGCACAATGGAAAAGGTGTAGGAAATGCCGTCCCGGCAGTCCTCATAGGAAATCTTGGCGGCCGAATTGATGGCGGCCAGGGCACCCCGCTTTTCCCGGCCGTGCATAGGGTTGGCGCCGGGGGCAAAAGCCTGGCCGGCTTTGCGTCCGTCGGGGGTGGCGCCGGTCTTTTTGCCATACATGACGTTGGAGGTAATGGTGAGAATGGACAGGGTATGTGTAGCCTTGCGATAGGTGGGGTGCTGCTTTAACAGGCGGGAGAACTCGGCGGGCAGTTCCCTGGCGATATTGTCGACCCGGTCATCGTCATTGCCGAAGCAGGGGAATTCGCCTTCCACCGCAAAATCAACGGTGATGCCCCGTTCATCCCGGATTGGCCGCACCTTGGCATAACGGATGGCGCTTAGCGAATCGGCTGCCACCGAAAGTCCGGCTACGCCAAAGGCCATCAACCGCTCAACCTGGGTGTCGTGCAGGGCCATCTGGCCACTTTCGTAGGCATATTTATCATGCATGTAGTGAATGACGTTCATGGTGTTGACGTACAGTCCGGCCAGCCAGGTCAGCACGGTGGAATAGTTTTGCCGCACCGTCTCATAATCCAGATATTCGCCGTCCGCAATGGGCAGGACCGGTCCTACCTGTTCGCCGGTCTTTTCATCGCGGCCGCCGTTGATGGCCAGCAGCAGGGCTTTGGCCAGATTGGCCCGGGCGCCGAAGAACTGCATTTGCTTGCCGACCTGCATGGCTGATACGCAGCAGGCGATAGCGTAATCGTCGCCATAGACGGGACGCATCAGATCGTCGCTTTCATATTGAATGGCGCTGGTATCGATCGACACCTGGGCGCAGAATTTCTTGAAGTTTTCCGGCAGGCTGGTTGACCAGAGCACGGTCAGATTGGGCTCCGGTGAGGGACCTAAATTGTATAAAGTATGCAGTATACGATATGAAGTAGCCGTAACCAGCGTTCTGCCATCCAGGCCGGTACCGCCAATTGCTTCCGTTACCCACAGCGGGTCGCCGGCGAACAGTTCGTTGTATTCCGGGGTGCGCAGATGGCGGGCCAGACGCAGCTTGATCACCAGTTGATCGATCAGCTCCTGGGCCTCTGCTTCGGTCAGCACGCCGCTTGCCAGATCGCGTTCGATATAGATATCCAGGAAGGTCGATACCCGGCCTAAGGACATGGCGGCGCCGTTTTGTTCTTTGATACCGGCCAGATAGCCGAAGTAGAGCCATTGCACCGCTTCCTGGGCAGTTTTTGCCGGCTGGCTGATGTCAAAGCCATGTTCTGCCGCCATAGTCGCGATGGCCTTTAAGGCATTGATTTGCAGGGACACTTCTTCCCGCAGCTTGATAATGTCTTCCAGAATCGGATAAGAAGCCAGATGTGTCAGATCCTGCTGCTTGGCGGCCACCAGGCGGTCAATACCGTACAGGGCAATCCGCCGGTAATCGCCGATGATCCGGCCGCGGCCGTAGGCGTCGGGCAGTCCGGTGATAATGCCCACCTTGCGGGCCTGCTTCATTTCCTTAGTATATACATTAAACACCGCCGTGTTGTGGGTAGTGGCATGGTTATGGTAGATGTCACTGATGACGGGGTTCAGCTTGTGGCCGTAGGCTTCGCAAGCCTGTTCGGCCATACGGATGCCGCCATTGACAATGACACTGCGCTTTAACGGCGCGTCGGTCTGCAGGCCGACGATTGTCTCGGACTCCCGGTCAATATAGCCCGGCCGGTGGGACGTAATGCTTGATACGACGGTAGTGTCCACATCCAGCACACCCTGATTGTCGTGTTCGGCTTTCAATAACCGGCGGCATTCAGCCCAGACCTTTTCCGTTTTGGCCGTCGGGCCGGATAAAAAGCTGTCATCGCCATGATAAGGCTTATAATTGCGTTGGATAAAATCACGCACATCGATCGTCTCATTCCAGGCTCCCGCCACAAAGTGTTGCCAAGCTTCCATAAGTAAACCCTCCTTTAGATAATGATCATGCACAAAGGCGATCATTTTGTAAGAATAATAAAACCGCCTGGTGCAAGAAATACAGATATCTTGCCCAGGCGGTCGGCTATTCTCTCCCCAAGATACGGTCCCCTGTGGTAACCCACGTCACTCCGCCAGTTCCGCATCTTTTTGCTGTTTGATCTCATTATAAAGTAGCCGGCGTCCACTAGTCAATATAAAATTTGTCGATCTGTGCTGCTGCAGTGGACGGTTACCGGCCGGTCAGGGTGAGCGTGCTGAGCACCGCGCCCGCCGGATTGACAAAGGTGATGACCACAGGGTCGCTGAAATTCAGGAAGGAGCGGTCAAGCAGCACCCAACTGTCGGTTTGGCTGGCGGTGCCGGCACTTTGCGGGCTTTTGGTCCGGACGGTTACGGTAAAGTCGTTGCCGGTCTGGACTACCTTGCTCAGTGCAATGCCGTAGCCGTCGCCGGACACTCCCCGCAGGCTGCCGTACAGTAGAAACTGACGGTTAAAATCCACTGAGTCCGCCTGGGCTGTTACAGCGGCCGGAACCTCCGCCGTAGTACCGGCTAAGCGGGGATTGACGAGCAGGACACCGAAGGCTGTCCCTGGCGTATAGGTGCTGTCCAGCCACTGCCAGTTGTCGAAGTTGGTGTTTTGGTACAGAATGAGCTGGCTGGCTGCCGGCGACAGGGTATAGTCCGGAAACATGCTGGCCGGTACATAGGTGGCGGCATGGTTGGAGTCGCCGATACCACGGATGGTGGTAATAATCCAGTCGTGGCCGCCCCGTTTTAAATCCACCTTATAGGTCCGGCCACTGGAGCGTACCTGTACGGTAGCACTGTCACGGGAAATGGACAGCAGGGAGAACTGGTCGCGGCTGACATTAAAGCCGAAGGTGGCGGCATTTTCTTTTACTTTTCGCACCGGGTCGCCTAAGCGGATGGCGCGGGCGTCATCCCGGCGGTCTTCGCTTTTGTGTTCCTGCCGGGGTGTATCGGCGGAAGACTTTGCCTGCGCCGCCGGCAGGCCGGGCATCATGGCCGAAGAGATAACCGCTGCACCGGCGACGGCAGCCAGCAGCTTTTTGTACCGTTGATTACCTAATTTACGAATGATGCGCTTCATAACTAATCTCCTTTACCGGCTTATTTTTATTAAGGAACCGCTGATTTAATGAGCTTGCCAGACTGGCGAGAGATTTTTTCGGCTGGCAAGGAAGTAAAATCGCAGGAAAAGCGGTCCCTATTTCAAGGTTTTGCTGACGTAGCCAGACGGAAAAAGATCCGCCAGTCTGGCAGTGTGAATAAATTAGTGGTTCCTTAGTAGTGTTTGCCGATCAGACGGGATCATGCCGGGTATTTTTTGTCAAAACAGGATAAACCGGCTTAGATGGTATGGCAGCCCGATCCGTGGTACAATAAAGGGTATTATAGTAAAACAGGTGATAAACAAGATGGACCAGGTAGATGTGATTGTGATCGGAGCCGGCGTAGTCGGCCTGGCGGCGGCCTGCCGGCTGGCTCAGCGCTGGCCGGAAAAAAGTATTTTGCTGCTGGAGAAAAACCGGACTTTCGGCCTCGAAATGTCGGCTCGTACCAGCGAGGTGATCCATTCGGGCCTGTATTATCCGCCGGGCAGCTTCAAGGCAAGGCTGTGTGTGTCCGGCAAGGAAAAACTGTATGACTTTTGCACCTCCTGGCAGGTTCCTTACCAGCGGCTGGGCAAGCTGGTCATCGCCCGTAATGATGAAGAGGCGGCTAAGCTGGACCAATTGCAGGAGCAGGCGCTGGCCAATGGGATAGCCGATGTAACGAAACTGGAGCCAGTGGCAGTAGCCCGGCTGGAGCCGAATATTTCCTGCCAGGCCGCGTTGTTTTCGCCGTCCAGCGGGATTGTGGACACCCGGACCTTGCTGGCCCGCCTGGAGCAGGTGGGGCGAAAATACGGCGCCATGCCGGTGTATCAGCAGACGGTGACCGGCATAGCCCGCATGACCGGCGGTTACTGTGTGACCTATACTGATGCGTCCGGCCGGTCTGATGAGGTAGGCTGTCGCTGTATCGTCAATGCCGCCGGTCTGGGTGCCGACGCCGTCGCCGCTATGGCCGGCATTGCGGTTGACCAGGCGGGCTACCGGATTTACCGCTGCAAGGGTGAATATTTTTCGGTCGCCAATGAGAAGGCCGGCTTGGTGTCTCATCTGATCTTTCCCGCTTCCATCCGGGAGCTTAAGGGCAGCGGCATTCCGGTCATCAAGGATATGGGCGGGCGGCTGCGACTGGGGCCTGATGCCCATTACGCCGCCAATGGCCTGACCGACTACCGGATCAGTCCGGCCAATGCCCGGCAGTTTTTGGCTGTGGTTGGCAGTTACCTGCCGTTTCTGGAAGAAGACGATTTGTCTGCCGATATCGCGGCGCTGCGTTGCCGGCTGCTGGTTGCCTGCGGCAGTCCGCCGCGGGATTTTGTCATTTGCCATGAGACGGAGCGGGATTTGCCGGGGTTTGTCAACCTGATCGGCATTGAATCGCCCGGTCTTACCTGCTGCCTGAGTATCGCCGACCTGGCAGGGGATATGCTGACGCCACTGCTTGACGGATAAAAGGGGGCGTCAGGGACCATATAAAGCGTCTAGCGCCTCTCACCGGTCATGACCGGGACTTTTTTCGCATATTATATAAGATATTTGGCTTGATTATCTAAACGACAGGGCATATAATCAAAAATTATATACATTTGTTTATACCGGGGAGTTCTTAGTACATATAATGAGGGTAATTTTGTATACAAGTATACAAAAGTGTAAAGAAGTAAAACGAGCAGGTTAGAGTAAAGGGGCTGGCTGTATGTCTGGATTGACGGGTGTTGTTGCCTGTGAAACGTCGATATGCTCGATAGAAGAGGGCACATTGCGCTATCGCGGCTATACGATTGACGATTTGGCCTATAAAGCGTCGTTTGAAGAAATCATTTACTTACTATGGTATGGCCGTCTGCCGAATCGCCTGGAATTGATCGCGCTAAAGCAGGACTTGACGGAAAGTGCGGTGTTGCCGCCGAAAATCTACGATTTGCTGCGGCTGTATGCGCCATGGGGCAATGCAATGGCTAAACTGCGTACCTGTGTGTCGTTTCTTACCCATTTTGACGATGAGGTCATGGACCATTCTTTTGCGGCCGACCATCGCAAGGCTGTTCGCATTATGGCGCGCATGGCGGCCATTGTGGCGGCTATTGAGCGAATCCGCACCGATCTGGAGCCGATTGAGCCGGACGCCATCAAGTTTTCCTCGCTGGCGGAAATGTTTCTCTGGCTGTTAAAAGGAGAGAAACCGGAGCCGATTGCCGTTAAGGCGATGGACCTCTGTCTGGTGCTGCATGCCGAACATGAGCTGAATGCCTCGACCTTCGCTTCGCGGGTCACGGTGTCCACCATGTCGGATATTTATTCCGGCATTGTATCGGCTATCGGCACGCTGAAAGGAGCGCTCCACGGCAACGCCAATGAACAGGTGGCCAATATGCTGGAGGAAATCGGTGATATCGGCCGGGTGGAAGAGTATATCGCGGCTAAAATCGCCAACCAGGAGCGGATCATGGGCTTTGGGCACCGGGTTTACAAAAACGGTGATCCCCGGGCCAAGCACCTCAAGGCGCTGGCTAAGGAACTGGGTGAGTACAGCGGTGACACGCGCTGGTATGACATGTCGGAGAAAATTGAGCGGATCGTTTACGAAAGCAAAGGGCTGCGCCCCAATGTCGATTTTTATTCCGCCTCGGTGTATACCTATCTCGGCATACCCAGGGATTTGTTTACGCTCATTTTTGCCACTAGCCGGACGAGCGGCTGGATGGCCCATATTTTGGAACAGCATGACAATAATAAGCTTATCCGCCCGCGGGCGAAATATATCGGTAAAAAGCACCAAGAGTGGCTGCCGGTGGAAGAACGGTAAATTTGGAGGGATATATATATGAAGCAAACGATGACCGCCAAGATCATTGGCAGCCATCTGGTAAGCGGCAAGATGGTGGCCGGTGAAGAAATCGGCATTCGCATTGATCAGACACTGACTCAGGATTCTACCGGGACGATGGCCTATTTACAATTGGAAGCCATGAACATTCCCCGCGTAAAGACCAAGCTGTCTGTTGCCTATATTGATCACAATACACTGCAAACCGGCTATGAGAATGCCGACGACCATTTATTCATTCAGACTGTGGCCGCCAAACACGGCATCGTGTTTTCTAAACCGGGCAACGGCATCTGTCATCAGGTAAATGTGGAACGTTTCGGCCGGCCGGGCTGGACGCTCTTAGGTTCGGACAGTCACACGCCGACCGGCGGGGGCATCGGCATGCTGGCCATTGGCGCCGGCGGACTGGATGTGGCGGTGGCGATGGCCGGTGGCGCTTACTACTTAAAAATGCCCAAGGTCTGCCGGGTGGAACTGACCGGCAAGCTGCAGCCCTGGGTGAGCGGTAAGGATATCATCCTGGAGCTTTTACGGCGACTCAGTGTAAAAGGCGGCACCGGCCGGGTGTTTGAATATACCGGCGAAGGCGCGGCCCGTCTGACGGTGCCCGAACGGGCCACCATCACCAACATGGGGGCTGAACTGGGGGCCACCACCTCGCTGTTTGCCAGCGATGAAATGACTCGTGCCTTTTTGGCGGCCCAGGGCCGCGAAGCCGACTGGACTCCGTTGGCGCCTGATGAAGGGGCCGAATATGATGAGACGGTGGTTATCAATTTGGACGAGCTGCAGCCGCTGGTAGCTAAGCCGCATAGTCCGGACAATGTAGCTCCCGTAGTCGAACTGACCGACAGCAAGGTCGATCAGGTAGCTATTGGCAGCTGTACCAACTCGTCTTATCTGGATTTAATAAAAGTGGCGAAAATACTGGAAGGCAAACAGGTACACCCGGAAGTGTCCCTGGTCATTGCCCCCGGCTCCCGCCAGGTGCTGGGCATGCTGGCCGACAGTGGCGCGCTCAGCGTATTGCTGCGCGCCGGCGCCCGTATCCTGGAATGCGCCTGTGGTCCCTGTATCGGCATGGGGCAGTCGCCTAAATCAGGCGGGATATCCTTACGGACCTTTAACCGCAATTTTGAAGGCCGCAGCGGTACGCCTGACGCCAAAGTGTATTTGGTCAGCCCGGAAGTGGCGGCGGTGAGCGCCCTTACCGGTACAATCACCGATCCCCGCACTTTTGGGGCAGCACCTGTTGTCGTTATGCCGGACAAATTTGTTTCCGACGATCATCTGCTTGTTTTTCCGCCGGCTGACGGACAGGCTGTGGAAGTGGTCCGCGGACCCAATATCAAGCCCTTCCCCAAAGCGCAGCCGCCGGCTGAGTCGCTGCGGGCGCCGGTGCTCTTAAAAGTGGGCGACAATATTACGACCGACCACATTATGCCCTCCCACGCCAGCCTGCTGCCTTATCGTTCCAACATTCCCCATTTGGCCAAATACTGTTTCAGCGGTGTGGATTCTTCCTTCCCGGAACGGGCGCTACAGGCCCATGGCGGCATCATTGTCGGCGGCAATAACTACGGTCAGGGCTCCAGCCGGGAACATGCGGCACTGGCGCCGTTGTACCTGGGGATCAAGGCGGTGCTGGTCCAGTCTTTCGCCCGTATTCACCGGGCCAACCTGATTAACTTCGGCATTGTGCCGCTGCTGTTTGCCGACAGCGCCGACTATGCTGGAATCAGCCTGAATGATGAACTGGTTATTGAAAACCTTCGCGACCAGTTGAGTGCGGCTACCGTACTAACGGTGCGCAATGTGACGACAGGCAAGGACATTCCGGTCAAATGGGAAGCCACCGAACGGGAACGGCAGATCATTCTGGCCGGCGGGCTCTTAAACTACACCAGACAGGCAGGGGGTGTGGGCCGTGCGTAAAGTTACTTTAATTCCCGGCGACGGCGTCGGACCGGAAATCGCTAAGGCCGTGCAGTCTATTTTTGCCGCCGCTAAGGCGCCGGTGGCCTGGGACATCTGCCAGGCCGGACAAGCCGGCATCGACCAGGCGGGCGAACCGCTGCCGGAAGCGACGCTGGCCAGCATTCGTGCCAACGGTTTGGCATTCAAGGGACCGTTGACCACTCAGATCGGCAAGGGTTACCGCAGCATCAATGTAACGCTGCGCCAGACCTTCGACCTGTATTGCAATTTACGCCCGGTAAAATCGCTGGCCGGTATCGGCAGCCGTTATGAGGGGGTCGATCTGGTCATTTTCCGGGAAAATACCGAAGATCTCTATGCCGGCGTGGAGCACAAGGTGGGGGCCGATGCCGCTGAATCAATTAAAATCATTACCCGCAAGGCATCGCTGCGCATTGCCGAGGCGGCATTTACCTACGCGGTAAAACATAGCCGTAAGAAAGTAACGGCTGTGCATAAAGCTAATATTATGAAACTATCGGACGGCCTGTTCCTGGAGTGTGCCAGGGAAGTGGCCGCCCGGTATCCGCAAATAACCTACGAAGAAGTCATTGTAGACAATATGTGTATGCAGCTTGTCATTCGCCCGCAAAGTTATGATGTGCTGCTGGCGCCCAATCTCTACGGCGACATTATCTCCGACCTGTGCGCCGGCCTGGCCGGCGGACTGGGCGTGGTGCCCGGAGCCAATATCGGTACGGAATGCGCCATTTTTGAAGCCGTTCATGGCACGGCGCCGGACATTGCCGGCAAAAACATTGTCAATCCGGTGGCTATGCTGCTTTCCGGGCTGATGCTGCTGGAGCATATCGGCGAAACGGCTATTGCCGGCCGGATAAGGGCCGTTGTGGAGCGGGTCATTGCCGAAGGCAAAACGGTGACTC
The DNA here is from genome assembly GCF_900110485.1 of Propionispora vibrioides. Classification (NCBI taxonomy): domain Bacteria; kingdom Bacillati; phylum Bacillota; class Negativicutes; order Selenomonadales; family Sporomusaceae; genus Propionispora; species Propionispora vibrioides. Next base: position 61,469 of record NZ_FODY01000017.1, read on the forward strand.
CCGATATCGGCGGTACGGCATCGACCGTGGAGATGACCGAAGCGATTATCAAATTACTGTAATATTGCGCAACCAATGACGGGCTGTTGCACTAAAAAAGTGAACCGCTCCCAGTCAAGTAGACAGACCAAAAAAGAAAAAATATTGCTGTGGATCCCGTTAAGTGCGGGATCCACTTTTTTATATAACACGTTCGAGCAATTGTCGATACATCATTGGTGCCAAACGATTTAGTTTCTTTTGCCGGCGTTCATAATTATAGAAGTGTATATAATCTTCAATGGCAACAACCAGACTGTTATAATCATCAAATTTGTTGAGATAGTACGTCTCGCATTTCAGGATACCCCAGAAACCCTCCATCGGTCCGTTATCGATGCAGCGGCCAACGCGAGACATACTTTGTAACATTCCGGCTTTATCCAGCTTTGTTTTGAACTGCTTACTGGTATATTGAAAGCCTCGGTCACTGTGAAACAGCGGATGAGCTTCCGGATATTTAGTTACCGCCAAATCAAAAGTATCAAATACAAGACGATTGTTATTATGCTTACCATAGGCAAACGAAACAACACTCCTATCTTTTAAGTCGAGAATCGCACTTAGATAAAGCTTCTCACCATTTCCGTACTTAAACTCTGTTACATCGGTTAGCCACTTCTTGTTAAGATTCTTTGCTGTAAAGTTACGGCTTAGGATATTTTCTGCTGTGACTTCCGGCGTGGAGCGCCGGTATTGTGGCCGCTTCCTTCGTATGACTGCTTTCAATCCAGCAAGCCTCGTCAGACGGTAGACTCGCTTGTAGTTGTAATGTGTACCATACCGGCTGTTTAGTTCATCCGTCAACCTGCGGTACCCATAAATCCCATTGTATTGGGCGTAAAGGTAACCTAGTTTATGTACTAGATCTTTATCTTGCTCATCTATGTTCTTGCTGCGGTTGAGCCACTTGTAATAGGAAGAACGGTTCAAGTTAAGCGCCTGACAAAGATTTGCAACTGGATAGTTTTTCTCTGTATGCAATTCCACCACGGCAATATACAGACTTTCTTGTCGGACGCCGTTCAGCTTCGCCTCCTTTCTACTTCTTGCACTTTTTTTAATATCTCAATTTCCATTTCTTTTCGCTTGTTCTCAGCTTGCAGAAGCCTGTTCTCTGCACGTAGGCGGTCAATCTCTGTCATTTCATCCGACAGTTTGCGCTTACCTCGCTTGTCGATGAGCCCATCTACACCGGATGTTTCATATTTATGGACCCAGTTGTATATCTGCGGGTAGGATACCCGATACTTTTCCGTCATTGCTGCATAGTCTTTGCCATTGGCTATGCAGTCACTGACGATTTCAATTCGCTCATCAAGCGTCGTCGCTCGTCCTTTCACCATGTGGATTTCACCCCCACTAGTTGGCTTTGTGAACCCTTCATGGTGATTATACTTCTTAATCCACTTCCTTACAATTTGTGAATGCGTGATATCATACTTTCGACACAGTCCCTCCAGCGATTCTTCACCCGCCAGATATTCTCTGATGGCCGTCTCCTTAAGCTCAGCCGAATATTTTCGTGCCGTTGAAGTTGGCGTCAGTCCTTCTACACCACGTGTTTTGTATAGCCGTATCCATATCTTTAGTGTCGTCTGCCCAATTCCCTTTTCCTCACATGTCTTTCTGAATCCTATCTTCCCGGCTAAGTAGTCTTCGACTATCCTTACTTTCTCTTCTATGGCTAATCGACCTTTTTGCGGCATGAAAATGCTCCCTTCAAAGTTTTCAGATGTTTTTTTATTTCATCTGGCTACTTTAAAGGGAGCATATCAAAGTGTAACAGCCTTGTTTCGTTCCCCGTTCGGCCTTTTCCGGAAAAATACGTTCCGCAGGATGAAAAATTGCCGGCTTACGTTAAGAAATCCATTTGTTTGAGCAAAGCGAGTTTATGGATTTTAGTAAGTCGGCAATTTTTCAAGTATTTTGGAGGACAGGCCTAGCCTTTTGGGTCCCTTTGTGGCAATGACAAAGGGACGACAAACTATTTCTCCACACATACGGGCTGTTTAAATAAGCAAAATCATTTTGTGATAGTCTTTTTTGGTATAGCGCGATAATTTCGGGTTAAATCGGAGATAACTGTGAATAGGGATTGGCAGGCCAACAGGAATTTCTCACCTGTCCGTAGAACTATCCATGAACAAAGGACAAAATGGCGTAAATGCGGCAAAAAAGGCCGCGCAGGGGGAACAAATATGGGAGTACTTGATATTATCGGCCCGATTATGATCGGCCCTTCCAGCTCGCATACGGCGGGCGCTGCCCGGTTGGGCAACATGGCCCGCACCATACTGGGTGAGGAGCCGGTCAAGGCGACCATCCAATTATACGGCTCCTTTGCCCGGACGTATAAGGGCCACGGCACCGACAAGGCGCTGGTGGCCGGTCTAATGGGCCTTTCACCGGAGGACCCGGCGATTAAGACCGCCTTGGACCGGGCTGCCCGGTCGGCTCTGCAGGTTGTATTCACCAGGGAGGACGGCCAGGACTGCCATCCTAATACCGTTAAATTCCTATTGGAAGGCGAGTCGGGCCGGAAGGTGGCCGTTACGGGGGCCTCCACCGGCGGCGGACGGATTGTCATCAGCAAAATTGATGGCTACGAAGTGGAATGTACCGGTGAATATTATACATTGATTGCCGTGTACCAGGATAAGCCGGGAATTGTGGCGGCGGTTACTCAAATCCTGGCCCAGCATGACGTCAATATCGCCTTTATGAAAGTGTCCCGCAAGCAAAAGGGCGCCCAGGCGTTAATGATTCTGGAAGCGGATCAGCCAATTACCGAAGATGTCATCGCCGCGGTGGACAGGCTGCCTGCCATGGAGTCGGCGCTGCTGGTGAAGCCGCTATGAGGGAGGAAGCAAGATGAATTATGGATACATTGCCGACCTGGTTTCGCTGGCCACCGAACGGAAACAGCAGCTGTCGGATATTGTGCTGGCAACCGAGACGGCGAACAGTGACTATCCAGCCGCCTATTTCTGGGAAGCCATGCGGGAACGGTATGGCGTTATGAAGGAAGCCGCCGTCAGCGGGCTTAAACTGCGGGAAAAATCAGCCAGCGGCATGGTCGGTGGCGATGCGGCCATGCTGGCTGGCGGTGACCTGTTCCTGGGCCCGGTCGTTACCAAGACGGCCGCTTATGCGATTGCCATTAGTGAGGTAAATGCCAGCATGGGCCGGATTGTCGCCTGCCCGACCGCCGGATCCTGTGGTATTGTTCCCGGTGCTGTCCTGGCAGTCTGTGAATGTCTGGATTATCCGGAGGAAGCCGCCATCAGGGCTTTATTTACTGCCGCCGGCATTGGCGAAGTGGTTGCCAAAAACGCCACGGTAGCCGGCGCCGTAGGCGGCTGTCAGGCCGAGTGCGGTACGGCAGCGGCGATGGCGGCAGCGGCCGTAGTGGAATTGCGCGGCGGGACGGCGTACCAGTCGGCCCAGGCCGTAGCCCTGGCTCTGAAAAATATGCTGGGCCTGATCTGTGACCCGGTGGCCGGTCTGGTGGAAGTCCCCTGCGTGAAACGCAACGGCTTTGCCGCCGTCCATGCCTTGCTGGCGGCACAACTGGCTTTAGCAGGAGTGGAAAGCGTGATACCGGCTGATGAGGTTATTGCAGCCATGTACCGAATTGGCCTGGACCTGCCGAGCTCGCTGAAGGAAACGTCCGAGGGTGGCCTGGCGAAGACGCCGACAGGCCAAAAGATCAACGAACGTCTTCTGATCTAGGTACCCACTGATTAATTCACGCTGCGCGTTCTGACGGAGCTTTTTCCGCCTGGCTGCGTCAGCAAAATCTTGAAATAGGGGCCGCTATTCCTGCGGTTTTGCTTCCTTGCCGGACGAAAAAATCTCTCCCAGCCCGACAGGTTCACTTACTCAGTGCTTACCTAGAGCTTTATAGACAGGAGTGGTGCTTGTGGGTAAAAGAGCGGCACTTGACTTGACAAAAAAAGTAAAGCGGTATAAAATATATAAAAATGCATATTTTCAAGGGGAGTAACCTTAAAAATAAAGTCGTCAGTTCGGTGTCAAGCACCCGGCTTTATTTGCATCTATTGCTGGTAAGACCTTGCCTAACTATTTTAGTAGGCAAGGTTTTTTATTTTATCATCGGGTAAACTAGGGCGTGTGTTCGGATAGTTTGAATACACGCCCAACTAGGAGGCTATATTAATATGGAACATTTTTTTACAATGGAAACCTTGTGGAATTTGGCGGCAATTGTATTTATTGATTTAATTCTGGCCGGTGACAATGCTCTGGTTATCGGCATGGCGGCAAGGAATTTGCCGAGAGGACAGCAGAAGAGGGCGATCTTCTGGGGCACCTTCGGCGCGATTTTTATCCGGGCCGTATCCACCCTGGTGGTAGTCTGGCTGCTGCGCATACCGGCCTTGATGATCACCGGCGGTGTGCTGCTGCTATGGATTGCCTATAAGCTGATCGTGGAGGAGAAGCAGCATGAGGTGGACGCACCGTCTGGCCTGGGTGCTGCCATCCGGACCATCGTGGTTGCCGACGGTGTGATGGGCATCGACAATGTCATGGGTATTGCCGGTGTGGCTCACGGCAACATGCTGCTGGTATTGATCGGCATTGGCATCACCATTCCGATCATTATCTGGGGCAGTACGGTATTTATTAAGCTGATTGAGCGGTATCCCTGGCTAATCTATGCCGGCGGCGGCATTCTGGCTTGGACGGCCGGCGGCATGATCAGCGGCGACTCGCTGCTGACCGGCCATGTGGCTGTTACTTCCGCTATGAAGTGGGGTGTACAGCTTGTTTTGACCGTTGGTCTTTTGGGTGTGGCCTGGCGGCAAAAACAGACCGGTTAACAGACGGGGCGATAAAGCGGTTACCGCCTGTTGACGCAGGGCTGTCCTTATGATATTGTAAATAACAATAAGCTGATCAATTACTTGAAGGCTGAGAGACCCTGAACCGGGTTTTCTCGGCCTTTTTTGCTAGCCCGGTCGGAAGTGGCATGTGGCGCCTTGCTTTGGCGTATAGTGTATAACAGCATCCATGGAAAGTTTTAGAAAATATCATAATCATGATTGACAACCTTTGTAATTAAACGTATAATGACCGTATAATAATTGATAAAAACAATTTACTAATTATCATATTGTGATAATTAGTAAATTGCATAGTTGAATAAGTTGACCAGACCACTGGAGGCTGAGGAACGCTGTAATGCATGCATTGCGGTGTACTTAGCCTTTTTGTCTTTATTAGAGGTTAATCTTTTTGGGAAGGGGGCGTGGCCGATGTATCAGGCGATTCTAGAGTATTTATCCCGCAACTGGGATAAGTATGTGGAAGCGGTCAACATACATATTGGCATTAGCCTGGCTGCTATGACGATCAGCATACTGCTGGCGGTGCCTCTGGGTATTTTATGCAGTAAAAAAGGCAGACTGTCGCTGCCGGTTATGAATACTTTTAATATGCTGCGTATTATTCCGAGCCTGGCCGTACTCGTGCTGGTTATGCCAATCCTGGGGACAGGATTTAAGCCGGCGCTGCTGGCGCTCACTTTACTGGCCATTCCGCCGGTGCTGATCAACACCTATCTGGGCTTTAAAAGCATCAGCCCTGCCGTTATCGAAAGTGCCTGCGCCATGGGGATGGGGGCGGCAAGAATTCTTTTTACGATTGAATTTCCGCTGGCCTTGCCGCTGATCATAACGGGGATACGCACGGCCTGCATTGAAGTCATAGCCAGTGCCACGCTGGCTTCGTATATTGGGGCCGGCGGGCTGGGTGACTTTATTTTTACCGGTCTTGGGCTGAACGATATGCGGATACTGCTCATCGGGGGCATCAGCGTAGCCGTGTTGTCTGTCTGTGCCGAGTTGTCGCTGGCCTTGATTTATCAGGGCATCACAAGATATCAGAGAAATTAACTAAAACTGAAATGAAAAGGGAGAGGATGCTATGTTTGGCAAAAAAGCAAAAACACTGATTGGCTCTATTCTGACCTTGGGTGTGCTGGCCCTGGGATTAACCGGCTGTGGCGGTGAGAAAGCGGCCGATAGCAAAGCGGCGGCCGGCAAGCCGACCATCAAAGTCGGTTCCAAGGATTTTACCGAATCGTTGATCTTAGGAGAACTGTATGCCCTGGCGCTGGAAAAGCAGGGGTATAAGGTGGAAAGAAAACTGAACCTGGGCAGTGCCATTGTACATGATTCTTTGGTGAATGGTGACATTGATTTTTATCCTGAGTATACGGGAACCGGTCTCTTAAGTGTTCTGAAGGAAGCTCCCCTGTTTGACTCCAAGCAAGTATATGACGAAGTGAGTGCCAAATATAAAGAAAAATTTAAGCTGATCTGGTTGAACCCTTCGACAGCCAATGATTCGCAAGGCCTGGTTATCGCTAAACGGGCAGCCGACAAATACGGCATCCGTACCATTTCGGATCTGCAAAAGCATGCAGCCGATATCCGGTTTGCTTCGCAGGGGCAGTTTGATGAACGGGAAGACGGTCTGCCGGCGTTGACCAAAGCCTATGGCGAGTTTAAGTTTAAGGAACGGAAACTGTATGATAATGGCCTGAAATACGATGTGCTGCATAATGATGAAGCCGATGTGGCCGTAGCGTATACGACGGAAGGACAACTGAGTAAAGATGAGTTTGTTGTGCTGGAAGATGACAAGCATGTATGGCCGCCTTATAATATTGCGCCGGTTATCCGCCAGGATGTGCTGGAAAAGAATCCGGAAATTAAGGATATTCTCAATAAAGTTACGGCGGCTATCGACAATAAGACCATTATTAAGCTGAATGCCGAAGTGGATATTAACAAGCGGGAATATACGGAAGTGGCCAAGGAGTTTTTTGAGCAACTGAAATAAAGTTGTGGGATATACATAGAAGAAAGCTGCCGGAATCGTATCCGGCAGCCATTCTTCTATTCATTTGTTACAGGAAAAGGAGGAGACGGAATTTGGATAGAACAGCCATCGAATTCCAGAAGGTAAGCAAACAATATCCCCACACGTCGCAGTATGCGGTCAGAGAGGTCAGCGCCCGTATTCCGGAAGGCAGTTTTATCACTATTTTAGGAACCTCCGGCTCAGGCAAGACAACCTTCTTAAAAATGATTAACCGGATCTATGAGCCAACTTCCGGTGATATTTTGTTTTTTGGCGAAAGCATTAAACAGTTAAAGGTGGAAGAGTACCGGCGGAAGATTGGTTATGTCATCCAGCAGATCGGCTTATTTCCCCATATGACGATTGAGGAAAATATTGCAACCGTGCCTACCATACTCAACTGGGATAAAAAACGTATTGCCCGGCGGGTGGAGGAATTGCTGGAGCTGGTGGGACTGGTACCGCAGGATTACAAAAAACGGTATCCCCGGCAGCTCTCGGGCGGACAGCAGCAGCGGGTGGGGCTGGCCCGGGCTATGGCGGCCGATCCGGCCATTATGCTAATGGATGAACCGTTCGGCGCCATCGACGCTATCACCCGGCAGACGCTGCAGGACGAGCTGCTGCGGATTCAAAAAAAGCTTCACAAAACCATATTGTTTGTTACCCATGATATCGGTGAGGCTTTTAAACTGGGAGACCAGGTGATTATTATGCATAATGGGGAAATTCAGCAGTTTGACACACCCTATAACATTCTGTTACGGCCGGCCAACGAATATGTAGCCCGGCTGGTTTCCACGGAAGACACGCTGCAGCAGCTAAAGGTGGTGACGGCCAAAAGCGCCATGACGGCAGTGCAGGAGCCGCATCACCATCCCGTAGGGCGGGTACGGCAGGATGTATCGCTTTATGCCGTATTGACATGCCTGCTGGAAAGCGCTCAGCCTTACGTACTGGTAGAGGATGAGGCGGGGAACGTGATCGGCAAGATCACCTGGGATGAACTGAAAGTAAAGAATAAGCGGCAGACCTCGGTATCTGCTTGAACAGGCAGGTGATACAGCGTGTGGACCTATTTAATGAAATATTATAAGCAAATATTGCTGCTGCTGGGAGAACACATTCTGATTGTTGTGCTCAGTGTCGGCATTTCCCTGGTACTCGCCATACCAATTGCTCTGCTTGTCGCCCGCTCCAAGTGGTTGTCGACAGGCGCCCTGTCCTTTTTTGGCGTCATCTATTCCATCCCCAGCCTGGCGTTATTTTCTTTCCTGATTCCTCTCTTCGGTTTAGGGAAAACCACCGCCATTGTAGTGCTGGTCCTCTATAACCAGTACATCCTGGTCCGCAATATCCTGGCCGGCTTCCAGTCAATTGATCCGGCCATTATCGAAGCAGGCAAAGGCATGGGGCTTGACGCGCGGCGGCTGTTTTTTATGATTGAGCTGCCGCTGGCCCTGCCGATTATTTTAGGCGGCGTAAGGATTGCCACCGTTTCCACCATCGGTATCGCCACGATTGCGGCAGTCATTCATGCCGGCGGACTGGGTGTCTTGCTGTTTGATGGCTTACGGATGAATTATCTGCCTAAAATTCTTTGGGGCACGGTGCTGTCGTCGGGCTTGGCGTATCTTGGCAATCAGGGCGTGTTGGCGTTGGAACGGCGGGCTTTTAAGCGAACTCAGGGGGAGGACCGGCAAAGTACGCTGCAAAACATGAGCGTATTGGACAGGTAAATGTAAAAGAGGTGGTTAATGATGGCATTGATTCAGGCAGCACGGGGTACTCAGTTGCGCTGTAAAGGCTGGCGGCAGGAAGCGCTGCTGCGCATGCTGGAGAACGTTCTGGAAAACGGGGAAAATCAAAAAGAATTGCTGGTCTATGCGGCCCTGGCCAAAGCGGCGCGGGACTGGCCTTCTTATGAGGCCATCGTAAAGGCATTGCGGACTATGGAAGAAGATGAGACTCTTGTTATTCAGTCGGGCAAGCCGATCGGGCTGTTTAAAACCCACGCCTTTGCCCCGCTGGTATTGATGGCAAACTGCAATATGGTGGGCAAGTGGGCGACCAGCGATAATTTTTATAAATGGCAGCAGGAAGGCCTGATCATCTGGGGCGGCCTGACGGCAGCCGACTGGCAATATATCGGCTCACAGGGAGTACTGCAGGGAACGTACGAAATTTTTGCGACCATTGGCCGCCAGCATTTTAATCATGACTTGCGGGGCCGTTTTATTTTGACGGCCGGACTGGGGGGCATGGGCGGTTCGCAGCCGCTGGCCGGAGTGATGGCCAAGGCGGCCATATTGGCGGTGGAAGTCAACGAGGCCCGGATTGATAAACGGATAGCCGCTGGCTATTTGCAGCAAAAAACCGACAGCCTGGATGCTGCCCTGGCTATCATCCGGGAGGCCATAGAGCGTAAAGAACCCGTATCGGTGGGACTGTTGGGCAATGCGGCCGAAGTGTATCCCGAATTACTCCGGCGGGGCATTATTCCCGATATCGTTACTGATCAAACAGCCGCCCATGATCTGGTGTATGGCTATATTCCCCGCGGGTATAGTTTGGAAGCGGCCGAGGCTATGCGCCGGGATAACCCGGACCGGTTGAAAGCCGATGCCGGGGCGTCGATTGCGGCGGAAGTAAAAGCCATGCTGGCCTTTAAGGCTAAGGGGGCTGTGGTGTTTGACAATGGCAATAATATCCGGACGCAGGCCTGTGCCTACGGGGTGGAGGATGCTTTTTCCATCAGCATTTTTACCGAAGCCTTCTTGCGCCCGCTGTTTTGCCGGGCAATTGGACCGTTTCGCTGGATTGCCTTAACCGGCAATGCCGAGGATATCCGTATCATTGATGATTATATTTTAACCCATTTCGCCGACAACTCGATTGTAACCAACTGGATTGGATTAGCCCGCCAATATGTGCCGGTAGAAGGACTGCCGGCCAGGATCGGCTGGCTGGGACATGGCGAGCGAACCCGGTTGGCGCTGGCGGTCAATGCGATGGTGGCCGATGGCACACTAAGCGGACCCGTGGCTTTTACCCGCGACCATTTGGATGCCGGTGCCATGGCACATCCCAACATTATGACCGAGCGAATGAAAGATGGCAGTGATGCCATAGCCGACTGGCCCTTGCTCAATGCTATGCTGAATTGCAGTTCCATGGCCGATTTGGTAGCCATCCATTCCGGTGGCGGCGGCTATGCGGGCTATATGACCAGCGCCGGTGTGACGCTTGTGGCTGACGGCAGTGAGGAAGCGGCTCTTCGTCTTAAGCTGACCCTGCAGAATGATACCGGGTTGGGTGTTTTGCGGTATGCCGATGCCGGTTATGAAGAAGCTCTGGACGAGGCCGATAAGAAACAGATCCGGCGGATCAAACTGGAGCAGGCGTAAAGGAGAGAAATCACGTGACCGTAGATTTGGTAATCAAACATGTTAAGGTGTATACCGAAGGCGGACTGCTGGCGGCGGGGATTGCCGTCCAGGCTGGTAAAATTGTAGCGATTGCCAGTGACGACTGCCTGCCGGAAGGAATATCGAGTATTGACGGACAGGGGCGGTATTTGCTGCCTGGCGGTATTGATCCCCATGTTCATTTCCGTGATCCCGGCAAAACAGAGCGGGAAACCTTTCTGACCGGCACCATGGCGGCAGCGGCCGGCGGGGTAACCACGGTATGTGAGCACCCGATTTCCAGTCCGCCGCCTTACTCTGCCGAATTAATCCGTAACCGCATCAAAGTGGCGGCAGAGCAGGCCGTTGTGGATTTTGCCTTTTTTGGCGCTGCCGGGGCCGATAAGTTAGAACATATTCCTCAGGTTGCCCAGGAAGGCATTGTCGCTTTTAAAACCTTTTTCCATGAGCCGCCGGAAGGCCGGGAGGAGGAGTTTGCCGGGCTGACCATGGCGAATGATGCCGCTATTTACGCTGGTTTTCAGGCAGTGGCCAAAACGGGAAAAATTCTGGCCATCCATGCGGAAAACAACGATATCATTGCCGCCAAGATCAAGGAGCTAAGGGCTGCCGGCAAGCTAAAAGGACGGGATCATGCCCTTTCCCGGCCGCCGGTGAGTGAAATCGAGTCGGTAGCCAAGGTCTTGCTGCTGGCCCGGGAGTGCGGGACTAAGGTGCAGCTTTGTCATATTTCCACTCCTCAGGCGGCAGAGCTTGTCAAACAGGCGAAAGCCAACGGAGTAAAGGCTTATCTGGAGACTTGCCCGCATTATTTATTTTTGACCGACGACAAGCTGGAGGAACTGGGGCCCTTTGCCAAGTGCAACCCTCCCTTGCGAAGCAGGGAATTGTCTGATGCCTTATGGCGCTATATTGATGACGGAACGGTTGATATGATTGGCAGCGACCACGGGCCCTTTTTGCCTGAAGAAAAAGAGATCGGTTTTCGCGATATCTTTGCGGCACCGGCCGGTTTTCCCGGCATTGATCTGCGGCTGCCCTTGCTGCTGGATGCGGTACATAAAGGCAGGCTCAGTCTGGACAGAATGGTGGAGCTGATCAGTACGGCCCCGGCTAAGCTGTATGGCTTATATCCGCAAAAGGGGGCCATCCGGATTGGCAGTGATGCCGATCTGGTGCTTGTGGATCTGGCGGCTGATTTTATTGTCGACCGCCGGCAGTCCTATTCCAAGTCGCGTGATACCGGGCGGGTATATGACGGCTGGAAGCTGAAAGGCTGTCCGGTCATGACGCTGGTCAGGGGGCGGGTTGTTATGGAGGAAGGCCGGGTTGACGAACAGGCTGCCCGCTGGGGAAGGCTGGTGACACCACGCAATGGCTAAAGAGGCGTTGCTAAGAGGAGCAAACAAAAGAATCGCACTCATACCCATCGGGCAGTCGCCGCGCCCGGAAGTGGCTGCCGATTTTAAAAGCCTCTGGGGCTCCGCGGTAGATATTTTAGAAAGTGGCGCGCTTGACGGATTGTCGGCGGCAGAAATAAACGGACTCAGGCCCCGGTCTGGAGAAGCTGAATTGATTACCAGGCTGGCGGACGGGCAGATTGTGTATGTCTCCCATCAGCGACTAATCCCTTATGTGGAAAAGGCGATAGCCCGAACGGTACAGCAAGGGGCGGAACTGGCGATGGTGCTGTGTACCGGTGATTTTAGCCCGGTAAAAGCCGAGGTGCCTGTGCTGGAACCTAACCGGGTTTTAGCCGGTGGCGTAGCAGGGGTACTGCCAGCAGGGACTGCAGTTACCGTGCTGATTCCCACGGAAAGCCAGCGGGAAGAGGCGTGCGCGCGTTGGTCGGAGCGCGGTTTTAAGGTTGACCGGGTGCTCGTGGCCGCGCCGTTCGGCAAGGATGACACACTGATTGAGATGATTAAAAACGACCCGGTGATCCAGGCGTCGGCCGCGATCATCGGTGACTGTTTTGGCTTTGACCTGCATTGCCGGGAGCTAATCTCCCGGGTATACCCTAAACAGATTTTTATTCCCCGCCTGCTTATGGGGCATTTGCTGCTGGCGGTGCTATAGATAGTAGAAGGAGGGATTGGATGAAAGGCATCCAAATAGAACGGGTTCAGGCGATGATTGAACAATTGGCCGACTATGGCCGCAACGCTGACGGCAGTATTACCCGTCCTTCCTATGGGCCCGCTTATCTGGCTGCCCAAGAGTGGCTGGCTGAGGTCATGGGGCAGGCGGGAATGGAGGTAACCAGGGATGCGGTGGGGAACCTGACCGGAACCTACGCGGGACAGGAGGAAGCTCTGCCGGCCGTTATGACCGGCTCCCATTTGGATACTGTGCCAAACGGCGGCAGGCTGGACGGTGCGCTGGGGATTGTGGCAGCTATTGAGTGTGTCCGTTCCTGGCAGGAAGCCGGCTGGCGCCCGCTGCGGCCGGTCAAGGTCCTGGCGACGATCGAGGAGGAAGGCAGCATTTTCGGACTGGGCTGTTTTGGGGCAAGAGTGATGGCCGGTGAATTTGCCGGCAGCAACCCTGACGATTTGCAGGATAAACACGGTCGCCGGCTTAGCGAATTCTTAAGCGACCAGGGCCTGCCGCCAAGTGCTCTGGTTGATGCCGTAATCGACAGCAGCCGGTATCATAGCTTTCTGGAGCTTCATATTGAGCAAGGCGAAGAGCTTGATCTAAAGCAAAAGCCTTTTGCGTTAGTCACCGATATTGTCGGGATTGACCGGCATTGGATTACCTTGTCCGGCCAGGCCAATCATGCCGGGACTACCCGTATGGACCGGCGCCGGGACGCGCTGGTGGCTGCTGCCTGTTTGATTCAGCAGGTATATGAAGCGGCAATCGCTTCGAATGGCGGTTATGTGGCCACCATCGGTACGCTGACGGTGAGTCCCGGGGCCACCAACGTTATTCCGGGGGTAGTTGAGCTTAGAGTGGAAACCCGCGCGGCGGATAATGGCCGGCTGGAAGCGGCCCATACTCATTTGGCGGCATTGCTGGAAGCGGTAGGAAGACGCTACGGGGTCAAGGGAGTGATCAGCAAGCGCCATACCACACCGGCGATGCAGCTGCCGGAGGGTGTATTACAGGAGCTGCGGCTGGCTGTGGAGGCTGCCGGTTTTCCTCCGGCCGAGGAAATGCCAAGCTGGGCGGGACACGATGCGAAAATTTTGGCAGAGCACATTCCCAGTGGTATGATTTTTGTCCCCAGTATCAAGGGGATCAGCCATGCCCGGGAGGAAGAGACCTATTGGGAAGCGGCGGCTCAGGGAATTGAGGTATTGAACCAGGCACTCAAACGATTGGCTTGCCAACGGGAGACGCTGGGGACAGGAGGCAAGTGAGACGATGAAAACGTTGGTTCGTGGTAAATATGTGATCACCGATGCGGCGGCCCGGGAAACCGGCATCATCGAAGACGGAGCCGTGCTGGTGGAAGGGAAATACGTACGGGCGACAGGCCGGTTTGCAGAGCTGCGGCAACTGCATCCGGAGGCTGCTGTGGTGGGAGATGGGCAGCAGTTGGTGCTGCCGGGGCTGATCGATGCCCATAGTCATGGCCGGGGGCTAAGTCCCCTGCAAAAGGGCGTGCCTAACGACTTTCTGGAAAATAACCTGTTTGACTGGGCCTTTATGCCTGTGCTCGACCCGGAATTGATTACCGCTTTGTGTGCTGTGCGGCATATCCGCAACGGATCTACCCTGATTCATAATAATGCCTTTGATACTACGGGATCTGGCGCGGCTGACCAGGCGGCAACGACGATCAAAGCATATCTGGCTACCGGTATCCGTCTGGCCTATTCTCCCGGTGTCAGAAATATAGACCGGCTTGTTTTGGATACGGACGGTTTTTTAGCGACACTGTCGGCGGAGCTGCGGGCTGTGGCAGAACCTTTGGCCCGGACGGACAGTAAACTAATAGAGGAAGAATATTTTGCCCTGTTTGCCGAGCTATACCGTACCTATCAGTCGGAGGATACCCGTATTTTTCTAAGCCCCAGCTGGGCTCAGGCCTGTACGGCAGAGTTTTTGATTCGAGCGAAAGAAGAGGCAGACCGGCTGGGGAAAATTCCGATTCACATGCACTGCCTGCAAACACCGGTTCAAAAGGCTTTTTCCCTGCGAAAATACGGTAAAACGGCAATTGCCTATCTGGCGGACCTGGGACTGCTGGATGAAAACACCGTACTGGCTCATTCCATCTGGGTTACCCAAGAGGATATCCGGCTCATGGCCGAGCACAATGTGGCTGTTACCTCTCATCCCAGTTGCAATCTGGGAATGAGAAACGGGATCACGCCGGTATATGAACTGCTGCGGCAGGGTATCCGGGTAGCTGTCGGCATGGATGATAAAACCATTAATGATGATGAAGATATCATCATGGAGCTGCGCATGATGCACAAGCTTCACCGGGTTCCCGGTTACCGCCTGGATACGCCGGTTCTGGATGCGTTTACCGTGCTGGAAATGGCGACAGGCCACGCCGCTTCGGTGGTTGGTTTCGCCGGAAAAGCCGGAGCTTTGCGACCGGGGATGCTGGCCGATCTGATTGTCGTCGATCTTGACCGAATGCTCAATTCGCCGTGGATGTCGGACCAAACAGGCATTGCCGATATCTTCATTCACCGGGCGCTGGGAACTGATGTGGCCAGTGTCATAATCGGCGGCCGTCTGGTGATGGAAGACCGGAAGATCACGACGCTCGATGAAGAAGCCCTTTACCGGGAAGTGCGCAAAGCGGCGGATAAGGGGATTACGTCCGCCATGCGCCGTCAGGCGGAGACTTTGCAGCAACTGAAACCGTATTGTCAAAGCTGGTATAATACCTGGCTGGAACCCGAGCAGCACGCCTTTTATCAGGTGAACAGCCGGCGGTAAATCATGGGATAGACATTGGTTCATGTATTTGTTATGAGGGAAGGGAAGAGTATGAGCTGTCGGGCAACTAATGAAACTAATAAAATCGTACTGGACGGAAATTCGCTATCCTTTGCGCAGGTGGTTGAATTTCTGGAGGACCCGTCCATACAGGTGCAGCTAGGGGATGCCGCGCGACAGCAGGTGGATGCTTCAAGAAAACAGCTGGAAGCCTGGCTGAAGAGCGAGAACCGGGTGGTCTACGGGCTGAACACCGGTTTGGGGAAGCTGAAGGATTTCGTGGTCAGTGAAAAGGATCAGGCCGAATTTCAAAAGAATATTTTATATTCTCATGCAGTGGGGCTTGGCGCACCGTTTGACAGTCAGATTGCCCGTCTGGCCATGCTGTTTAGGGCCAATGTCCTATCACGCGGCCATTCCGGGGTAAGACCGGAATTGATTGACCGCATTCTGCTGCTACTCAATGCCGGTATCATCCCGCAAATGCCGCAGATCGGCTCACTGGGCGTCGGCGATTTGCAGCCTATGGCACATCTGGGACTGTGCCTGGCCGGCTATCCGGAAGGGCGTGTAGTGTATCAGGGACAGGTGGAAACCGCCGATACGGCTCTAGCTAAGGCCGGGATCAGTCCGGTGGAGTTTTCGCTGGCGGCCCGGGAGGCGCTGGCCTTGATGAGTGGCAGTACGGTTATGCTGGCAGCGGCTGTACATTGCTACTATGTGGCGTCCAAGCGGATCGTGGCGGCTGAGGCGGCCTTGGCCCTCAACCTGGAGGCCATACGCGGCGAACGGCAGGCTTTTGATTTTCGTATTCATGCCGCCAGAGGGATTGCGGCGCAGGTGGAAACAGCAAAAAATATTTGTGCTTTGACGGCGGGTAGCTCCTGGATGTCTGAGGCAGGCCGGCAAAGGCTGGGCGAAAACCAGCCCCGGGTGCAGGATGCCGTCAGCTTCCGGTCCAGTGCGCAGGTACATGGCGCTGTACGGGATGTTCTGCAATATATTGAAACCATTTTAGAACGGGAACTGAACGCCTCCACCGATAACCCTTTGCTATTCGAATCGGACCAGGGCTATGAAAGCATGAGCGGTGGCAATTTCCACGGGGCGCTGCTAGCCTATGCCATGGATTTTCTGGCCATTGTATTTACCGATTTGGCCGTATTGTCTGAACGGCGTTCAGCCCGCCTGCTTGACCCGGTCATGAGTTATGGTTTGCCGTCCAATCTGGCCGGCGGCCAGGTTGGGCTTAATACAGGCTTTGCCCTGGTGCAGGCCGATGCGGCGGCTTTAATCGGTGAGATGCGAATCCTGGCGGCGCCGGCCAGCATTGGGTCGGTCCCCAGTAAGAGCAATCAGGAAGATCACAACAGTATGGGCATGGGCGCTGTACGCAAGGCCATGCTGGTTCTGGAGCATCTTAATAAGGTCCTGGCAGTGGAAATGCTGTGTGCGGCTCAGGCAATTGAACTGATTGCCGGCAATATGCAAGGCCTTTCACTGGGAATAGGCACGCAGGCCATTTATGGTTGCCTGCGCCAGCATACTCAGGGTATGCAGAACGACCGGTATATCCGGGAAGATTTATACCGGGTTATTGAATTGATTGACCAATCCGAATTTATTCGTATAATTAAGTTATATGAAGCGCAAGGGTGTCCGATAGCGGAAACGGCGGCCGGAATCGGATGAGCGTAACGCTCCTGCCGAAGTTTGCAGAAGATAACAGTCTTTAGATGGGAAGATTCATCATGGGAGAAGCACAAACATTAGCCAAAGCACTGGATATTTTATTTGCTATCGCGGCTACGGGGACACAACTGTCGGTAAGCGAGATTGCCAGCCAGGTGAACATTCCCGAGAGCACGGCCTACCGGCTGCTGCGAACGCTGGAACAGAACGGGATCGTAGAGCGCAAAATAAAAGGGAAAATCAGCCTTGGTTTTCGCATTTTGGATTTGGCGCGCTGCCTGTATCAGGAGATGGACCGGGAGCTGTTCATTATTGCCCGCCCGATTATGGAAGGTCTGACTGAAGAGTGTGGCGAGACTTCGGTCTTAATGGTGCGCAGCGGCATCCATGCTGTTTGTATTCAGTCGGTGGAAAGCCAGCGGGCCATTCGCTTTTCCCTGCCGAACGGCCGGATTCTACCCTTGCATGTCAGTGCTTCCGGTAAAGTCATTTTGGCGTTTGAGGATAAAACAGTGATTGAACAGGTGCTTGCACATATCGGTGATCCCGGGCCTGTTGCCCGCGATTTGGAGACCATAAGGCAGCAAGGGTGCAGTATAA
Source organism: Propionispora vibrioides (assembly GCF_900110485.1). Classification (NCBI taxonomy): domain Bacteria; kingdom Bacillati; phylum Bacillota; class Negativicutes; order Selenomonadales; family Sporomusaceae; genus Propionispora; species Propionispora vibrioides. The sequence continues at coordinate 79,030 of NZ_FODY01000017.1, forward strand.
CCGTCGCGGAAATTGATCAGGATGTGATGGGCATCGGCGTTCCCGTCTATGACGCCTATGGGCGGATTATGGCCAGCCTGACCATTGCCGGGCCGGTGGAACGCATGCAAAAGCAAGACCTGGCGGCGCTGGCGCAGACCGTCCGGCAGGCAGCCGGACAAATTTCGGGACGTCTCCAGCACCAGGAGACGAGTGCTGCATCCGGTGGAAAAGTGTAGTATGGCATCGAGAATTTTTGCCGTCAGGCGAGGCGGAGAAGGCGCGCCTATCGGCCATAGGTAAGCCGACGACAACGAAGACTGACGGCAAAAAGGCCGGTGATCTGCTACAGATTTTCGCCGGATGCAGCACTAGGCAGTAAATGCAGATAAAGGAGAAGATTTGGCTATGAAATATGATTTTGATACCGTAATTGACAGGACCAATAATTTTGCCGCTAAATATGATGAAATAGGCTTAAAATTCGGCCGGGAGGATTTGGTCCCCCTGTGGGTGGCCGATATGGACTTTCGCACGGCCGAACCTATTATCGAAGCCATCCGGCAGCGGGCTGAGCAAGGTATATTCGGCTATACGTCACGGCCTAAGTCCTACTTTGCGGCAGTCAGCGAGTGGCTTAGCCGGCGCCATGGCTGGTCGGCCGATCCAAGTCTGATGCTACATAGCCCCGGTGTGGTTCCTTCGTTAAGTATGATGATTCAACATTTTACCGAGCCGGGAGATAAGATCATTATTCAGTCGCCGGTATACTATCCGTTCTTTGACGTGGTGCGCAGCCATGGCCGGCAGCTATTGGAGAATCCCCTGAAAAATGTGAATGGCCGGTATGAGATGGATTATGATCACTTGGCAGAACTTGCAGCCCAGGGTGCGAAATATCTGCTTTTGTGCAGTCCCCACAATCCGGTGGGGCGTGTCTGGCACAAGGACGAGCTGGTCCGGCTGGGCCAGCTCTGCCTGCGCCACGGCGTTACCGTGATTGCCGATGAAATCCACTCTGATCTGGTCTATTCCGCACATAAGCATATCCCCTTTGCCAGTATCTCGGAAGAATTCCGGCAGAATACCATTACCTGTATTGCGCCAAGCAAAACCTTTAATCTGGCCGGGTTGCAGGCTTCCATTGTCATTTTCCCCAACCGCGAATACAAAGCCCGGTTTGATGCGATTTTAGGAAACCTGGATATCCGCCGCAACAATTGCTTTAGTCTGGTGGCGGTGGAAGCGGCCTATCGTCAGGGCGAGGAGTGGCTGGAGCAGGTCAATGCCTATATAAAGGACAATTTTGCCTATATCGGTGATTTCTGCCGGACCCATATTCCCGAAATTAAGCCTAATGAGCCGGAAGGAACGTACCTGGTCTGGCTGGATTGTCGTGAACTGGGCTTGAACCGTACCGAACTGCACGATTTTATGCTGAACGAGGCCAAGCTGGCTCTGGACGACGGCTTCTGGTTCAGTGAACAGGCTGACGGCTATATGCGCCTCAACGCCGCCTGCCCGCGCAGTATTCTGACCAAGGCGCTGACCCAGCTTAAACAGGCAATTGCCGCACGCCGGGACAAGGACTGAGTCCTTCCCGGCCGGTGGCCAAAGGAATTTTACTTTTTTCCTCCCCTCATGGTGTGGTATAATTACTTATGGATAGTAATTATTTGCAATTGGAGGTCAGAGCCATGAGTCAGGAACTATGGAAAGAAGTGGAGCAATTGCAAGAAAAATTGCATGATACTATCAGCAAAAAAGGCGTAGGATCACCGGAAGCCATCCGGGTTATGCAAGCGTTCCGGGAAAAAATGGACGAATATAAACGATGTACGAAGAAACCGCTAGAGCCATAGGGCTCTTTTTTCTTACCGTGCTAATCCTTGTCGTTGCCGGGACAAAAAGAAAGAGAACAGGAGACTGCCAGTATGAACCATGTGATACGATTGCCACAATTGGACTGCCTATTCCCCGGCCCGGCACCGGAACGGGAGGTCCTGCTGGCAGCCGGCGGCCGGGCGCCGCAGCCGGTCTGGCTGAAAGAGGCCGCTGCCGGCCGCGCCGTCTGGTGCGTCGACCACGGCATTGACTGCTGCCAACGCAGCCGGATTGTCCCTGAACGGGTGATTGGTGACGGCGACAGCGCCAGCGGGGCCGGCTGGGCCTGGGGCCGGCAACTGGGAGTGCCGATGGAGGAATATCCGGCCGAAAAAAATCTTACCGACCTGCAGCTTGCCCTGCAAACCGCCAGCACGGTATACCGCCAGGCAGCTGTGGTGGTTACCGGCGTCTGGGGCGGACGGTTTGATCATGCCTTTAGCAATATCTATTCACTGACAGGCTGCGCCGCCTTGGGCCTTTCCCGCTGTCTGGCCGCCGACCAGACGGAGGTACTCCTCCTGTTGCAAGGCGAAGACGCGGTCCGGCTTACCTGGCGCGCTGCGCCTGAGGTTATATCTCTTCTGCCTTTGTCCGGCACCTGCAGCGGCGTGAGTATCCAGGGCGTCCACTGGCCGCTGGACAGGGTGGAACTGCTGAGCACCCTGCCTTATGCCGTCAGCAACCGCCCGGCCGCGGCCGAGGTCAGCGTGGCCCTGGCCAGCGGCAGTCTGGGGGTCTACCTGTGCTGGCAGAGCGCTCATGTAGCGGCGGACAGTTGACAGGACAGATGGCGCGCTATAGAATAATAACCATAAAAAGAGCATAACACTGTGCTAGGGGTGCCAGGTGCGGAGCACTAGGCTGAGAAATGATCTAATCATTAACCCTTCACCTGATCTGGGTCATGCCAGCGTAGGGAAGCGAAACGTTTTTTAACCGCATTCCTCGGGAATGCGGTTTTTTGCATAGCTGATATGATTACATAGGAGATGAGAAAGATGGAAGAGACAACCTGGTTGAGCGCTATCTGGCTGCTTTCCGAAAACCCGGCCAGTCTATTTGCCCTGATCGGAATGGTAGCGCTGCTGGTAGCGTTTGCTTATATCAAAAAAATCACCATTCATACCCGGCTGCTGGTTCATATCGGTCTGGCGCTGGCTCTGACGGTGGTGCTGCACACCTTCCGGCTGTATCATATGCCTCAGGGCGGCAGTGTCACCTTGGGAGCCATGCTGCCGCTCCTGTTGCTGTCCTTCCGTTACGGGCCGGTAGTGGGTTATCTGGCGGGTTTTGTTTACGGGCTGCTTAACCTGCTGCAGGACCCTTATATTTTGCATCCCGTCCAGGTGCTGTTTGATTATCCCCTGCCGTACATGGCCATGGGCTTGGCCGGCTTTTTCCGGGACCGGCCGTTTTTAGGTGCGACGGTTGCCGTAGTCGGCCGGTTTATCTGTCATTTTATATCGGGCGTTGTTTTTTTCGCCAGCTATGCGCCGGAGGGGATGTCTCCCTATTGGTATTCCCTGGTGTTTAACGGCAGCTACCTGCTGCCGGAGCTAGTCATTTGCCTGGTTATTCTTAAAGTACTGCCGGTTGGCAGAGTGCTGCGGACCATCCCAAAATAACCGGCCTTTTCCAGTGCCTGTTTTTCATATTTTTGTGGCGGCGGGGCAAACTAACAGCGTAATTCAATCGGGAAGGAGTAGCGCTATGAAAAAGAGAAGACCTGCTTACGCGCCCAATGAACGGGGCTATTTTGAACCGGTTCGCCGCAAGGTGTATTCGTCGAAACATGTCCGGATCTTTCCCGACCCGATTGCCGACGATATTGTGGCCAACAATATTTCCAATGTAGAATTTGACTATACCTATGACCGGGGAGAGCTGATCTGACAGCTCTCCCTTTTGTTTTACCTTGATCAGTAGCTGGCCCGAGACTAACATGGTCGACCGGCAATGCCGGAGAAAAAAGAAAAAGCGCCCGACCGGGCGCTTAAATCAGAAGGCAAAATTGCCGTTTTTAAAAACAGGAACTTGCTGTCCCTGCCGGGTGGTGCCGATGATTTCCAGATCGGCGGTGCCGAGCATAAAATCCTCGTGGACCAGTGAATCGTTCACGCCTTTTTGCGCCAGTTCTTCCGGCGTGTAGTTCTCGCTGTTGGCGAGGCAGACCGGATAGGCCTTGCCGAAGGCTAAATGGCAGGAGGCGTTTTCATCGAATAGAGTGTTGTAAAACAGAATGTTGGCATTGGAGATAGGAGAGTCGAAGGGTACCAGTGCCACTTCGCCCAGATAGCTGGCTCCTTCGTCAGTTTCCAACAGATGTTTCAGGCTTTCGTAGCCTGTTTTGGCTGTGAAATCGACAATTTTGCCGTCGGTGAAGGTCAGCGTGAAGCCGTCGATCAGATTGCCGTTGTAGTTAAGCGGCTTGGAACTGACGACCTTGCCATTGACGCCTGTCCGTTGAGGCAGGGTGAAGACTTCCTCGGTCGGCATGTTGGCGATGAATTCCCGGCCGGCCGGCGTGTGCTCAGAGCCGCCCAGCCAGATATGGCCTTCCGGCAGCTCGACGGTCAGGTCGGTACCCAGCGAATTTTTATAATGAAGCGTTTTAAAGTTGTGGCTGTTTAGGAAATCCAGCCGCTGTTGCAGGTTTTGCTTGTGGCTGTTCCAGGCGGCCACCGGATCGGGAGTATCCACCCGCACGACCTGGCAGATCAGTTCCCAGAGTCTGGCGATGGCCGCTTCCTCCGACAGGTCCGGGAATACCTTCCTGGCCCAGGCCGCGGTGGGAACGGACACGACGCACCAGGTGTTCTGATTACTCATCAGACGCTCCCGGTATTCGCGCAGCGCTGTGCTGCCGGCCTTCTGGGCCTTGGCGATGCGCCCCGGTTCAATGTCCTTCAGCAGTTCGGGATCGGAGGCGGCAATGCTGACGAAAGCGGCCCCCTGCCGCACGTAGGTCATGTACAGCTCTTTTTGCCAGTCGGGATATTCGCTGAATACTTCTTCCGGCGCATGGGTATAGCGGATTTTGGTGAATAATTCATCGCGCCAGACGATGACCACATCCCGGGCCCCTTCCTTATAGGCGGTTTCCGCCAGAGCCCGGCTAAAGGGCGCGCTTTCAATCGGGGAATTGATAACCAGCGTCTGGTTTTTCTCTAAGTTAATACCGGTTTTTACAATCAAACGGGCATATTTTTCAAGTAATTGCGTATTCATGGACAGTCTCCCTTCCTATGGTTTACAAACTAGGATATGCAGCGCCAGCCGGCGGCGTGTCGAATCAAATTGATTGGCCGGCAGTTAGCTTTTGGTGGCGGCCGCTTCTTCGCGCAGCGCCCGTTTTAACAGTTTGCCCGTCGGAGTCTTCGGCAGGGCGTCAACCAGGACAATGTCGCGGGGCTGCTTATACGGTGCCAGCCGGGCCTGCAGAAATTCCTTAACGGCCCGTTTGTTAAAGGACGCCCCTTCCCGCATGACCAGATAGGCGCGAATGGCCTGGCCCCGCAGGCTGTCGGGTACGCCGATGACGGCCGCCTCCACCACGCCGGGATAGGTGTAGAGCAGTTCTTCGATTTCGCGGGGATAGACATTTTCGCCGCTGCTGATAATCATGTCTTTCAGGCGATCGACAATGAAAAAGTAGCCATCTTCATCCCGGTAGGCAATATCACCGGTGTGAAGCCAGCCGTCCCGCAGTGACTGGGCCGTCTGTTCCGGCAGATTCCAATAGCCTTGCATGACAATAGGGCCTCGTACAACCAGTTCGCCGATTTCCCCTGTGCCCAACTGTTGGCCGTTCTCGTTTACAATGGCGACAGTAATGCCCGGCAGGGCTTTGCCGATGGAGCCGTATTTTCTCTTTTCCGGCAGGTTGAAGGTGACCACCGGTGAGGCTTCCGACAGACCGTAGCCTTCGATGATCGGCGTGCCGTAAATGCTTTCAAACTGTTTGGCCATTTCCACCGGCAGCGAGGCACCGCCGGATACGAAGATGCGGACGGTACGCAAGGCGTCGGGTTGGGCCAGGCGGGACAGCAGGTTGTACATCGGCGGGACGCCGTACATGACAGTAACCCGGTGCTCCTTGATGACCGCTGCCGTTTCCTTAGGGGCGAAGGTTTCCAGTACGGTAATGCCGGCCCCGAGCCAAAGCGCGTTTAAAATGGCGCAGGTCCAGGCAAAGCAATGATACATGGGCAGCACACAGAGGACATTGTCCCGGCGTTCTACCGGCAGCATATGGCTGAACGCCTGGGCGTCGACGACCAGGTTTTCGTGAGTAAGGACCGCTCCCTTGGGATGGCCGGTGGTGCCGGAGGTATAGATAATCACGCAGGGTTGCTGCGCGTCAAACTCGGCCGGCAGTGGTGGCGCCGGTGGATAGGTTTCCTGGCTTAGCGTCTGTTTAATCACGGCAAAGGTAAGCTGGCTCAGTTCCTGGCGTCCGTATTTTGCCAGTTCCCCGGCCAGGTCGAGCGGTGCCGCCGTCACCAGATGGTGGATGGCGGCGTCGTGAAGGATATAGGCTGTTTCCCGGGCGGTCAGCTGAAAATTAATAGGAACGACGATGGCGCCCAGGCTGGTCAGCGCCAGGTAGGTACAAACAAATTCAATGGAATTCTTGGCGAACAGTCCGACATGGTCGCCGGTCTTGATGCCGCAAGCAAAAAAATAATCCCGGTAGTGGTCAACCTCTTGTGCCAGTTCCCCGTAGGTCATCTGCCGGGGATAATAAAAAACGGGGTCGTTCTTTGTTCCTTGCCCGATTAATTCATGAACAAGCAATACTACTCCTCCCTCCGGGGCTGTCAAGTTGATATTTTCTATCCGCATTGTAGCGCAAAACGGGCAGGGTGTCTATGCAGTTTTTGACAATCAGCGGCGAAAACCACGATTTCTTTTTACTAGCTTTTAAAGCTTGCCCGGTTTTTATGCGCAAAAAATCCTCATGCCGACAGACGAAACTGTCCGGCATGAGGATTGGTTTACTACAGCTTGAACCTAAGAATGCACTGTTTCAACTCTTCCGTCATGTCCGATACGATGCTCAGGGAGGAAAGAATTTCTTCCATGCTGGCGCTCTGCTCCTCGATGGCGGCGGCAACTTCGCTGCTGCCGTCGGCAGAGCTTTTGGCGATCTGCAGGATATTCTGGCTGGTTTCTTCTACCTGGGCAATGTCTTTGGCGATATCTTCGATTTCCCGGTTGATATTTTTAACCTGGGTGTCGGCGTTTTCACTGGTGGTCACAATGTTATGGAAGGAAAGGATGGCTTCTTCGGCCAGATGCAGGCCCTCCTTCACTTCCTCGACGCCGGTGGTCATGCTGGTGGCAACCGATTGGGAACGGGTCTGAATGTCCTGCAGCATTCTGGTAATGTCCTTGGCTGCTTCTGCCGTATTGGACGAGAGCTTCCTGATTTCATCGGCCACCACGGTAAAGCCCCGGCCATATTCCCCGGCTCTGGCGGCTTCAATGGAAGCGTTGAGTGACAGCAGGTTGGTCTGGGAAGCCAGGCTGGTGATGCTGTCAAGAACCTGCCGGATATCCTGGGAGCGGGCCTGCAAATGGTCGGTGATTTCTTTGGCGTCGATAATCTTGTGCTGGATGACGTCCATCTGGCTTAGCAGAGAGCTCATCTTTTCCTTGCCGGCGCTGGCCGCTTCAGCGGCTTGACCGGTGGCCGCCGTGACGGAGCCGGCGTTTTCTGCAATGGTTTTGTTCCGTTCGTAGAGCTGGGTAATGATGTCGGCAGCCTGCTCCGAAGCCTGAAACTGCCGGCCCGTTCCGTCCGATACTTGCTGAATGGAGGATGCGATCTGTTCAATAGCCCGGGAGTTCTGCTGCATAGCTGTTTTCAGGGTACCCACCGACTGGGCTACCTGTGTGCTGGTGCCGTTGATCTTACCGATCAGTTCCCGCAGTGTTTCCGACATTTGATTGAAGGCTTCGGCTAACAGGGCAAGATCGTCCCGGGATTTTACCCTGATTTTTTCGGTTTGCAGGTTGCCGCCGGCAATCTGTTGGGCATAGCGGGCCATTTGACTGAGATGATTGGCGATCTGGTTGGAAAACCGTCCGGCGCCGGCCGTGCTGGCTGCGGCCACCAGAAGAAGCAGGGCCACACCGACCAGGCCGGTCAGCCGGGCTTCCCGGTCCAGTTTTTCTTTCATGGTTTTGTCATGGCTTAGCTCGGTAGCGATAAACTCATCGATGCCTGTTTTGAGAAAATTGGTCGCTTTGACCAGTTCTTCCTTTGCGGCAATAGCCTGGCTCAGCTGCCCCGCTTCCGTAAAGCTGATCAACGCGGTCAGCCGCTCGCTGTAATTTGCGGCCAGCGCTTTTACCGACCCGAGCTTGGACTGGCTTTCCTGGTCGCTCACCGTTGTTTCGAGATAAGCCAGATGCTGTGTTATTTCGTCCATCTGGGCGGCAATGGCTTCCCGGTCTTCCTGCTTTCTCAGGGTGAGAAACTGGGTGGCGTTGTCTTCGGTCGCTTTGGCCTTATTGTAGATCTCATTGCTTTCAATGGTAATCTGGATCATGGTGTTCAGCTTGTCCATGGATGAGAATAACAGATAAAAAGTAAATAGACTGATGGCGCTTATGATGGCGGAAACCGTAATCAGACCGGCAATAAACTTGGTTTTTAGCGAACGATTGCCAAGTCTGTCCATGAACGGCTGAGCCCTTTTTAGCCTGGTTTGGCCCATAAGATAAGTCACCTCCTGAAAATAGTTTATAAACAATTTAATAAAGTTATAATTCGCTGAAAGTTCTAAATATTCCTGCGTAAAAAAGAAAAAATTTCCAGCTTATTAAATAGAAGAACTGACCGGGAAACTGTCCGTAAAGGGCAAAATCTGTGGTATAATGGAAAAGAATAGGAGCGAAGGATATGCATTGGCTGGAGGCGGTTAGGGAGTATCGTCCCTATAACGAACAGGAAGCAAAGGATAAAGAGCTTTTTTTGCACTATGCGACCCGGTTTGACGATATTTTGACCAGGGATAACGAGTTGGTTCATGTCACGGCTTCGGCCTGCGTGGTCAATCCGGCCCGGGATAAAATGCTGATGGTGCATCACAATATATATAAGTCCTGGTCCTGGGCAGGCGGGCATGCCGATGGCGAGAGTGACCTCTTACAGGTCGCCTGCCGGGAAGTACAGGAAGAGACCGGTGTCAAAGTGATACGCCCGGTTATTCCCGGCGTGTTTTCCCTCGATCTGCTGCCGGTGCTGGGTCACTACCGGCGGGGGCGCTATGTGGCCCCTCATCTTCACCTGTCGCTGGCCTATCTGCTGGAAGCGGCGGAAGATCAGGCACTGGTCGTGAAGCAGGATGAAAATAGCGCGGTCCGCTGGATACCGCTGCCCGAGCTTGGCAGTTGTACCGAGGAGCCGCATATGAAAAAGGTCTATACAAAACTGATGGAGAAGGTGAAAGCCCTGGCCGACGGTTAGGCCGGGCACTTGCTTATCGGTAAATCCGGGTAGATACATGGTCCGGTTTTTGAAACGGTATAGACGCTATACCGGGGTGTGGTACAGGCGTTAAGGTTGCCCGCACGGGTTCCTTATCTTCTGTGGCACACCCTTTTCCGTTGCCGGATAATATAAAGTATGTTTATTTAAGGAGGAGAAAATGGCGAGAATACAACGCCTGGCAGGGCTTTTGCTGCTGCTGCTCTGCCTGCAGGGGAGTTTTTCCCCGGTGCAGGCGGCAGGGCTGCAGGATACAGATATCGACTATATTGGCGAATGGGAAGTGCAGGCAGGTTCGGACGGGGGCACGCTGCTGCTTTCGGACAGTCCTGAAATGGTGTCGCAGGACGGCATTCTTTATCAGGATAAAGTGGATGGAACGGTGCGGCTTTTTTACTATCATGTCAACGCGGCGCCAACAGCCAAACGGCTGGATGTCATCCTTGAAAATGACGGACCCGAACCGGCTCATATCAAGGTACAGAAGTACGGACGGAGTGATCCCGGCTTTAGCTGGATGACGGTTGGCAAGGAAACGTTGCGGGCTTACCTGACCGGCAGTCAGCCTTATGAGTTGACCATTCCGCCTCGCCAGAGCAGGAGTCTGTCCCCGGATATTCATCAAACGGCTATTTTGACCAATATGCTGGCCCATGGCATTTATGACTTTGTAACCGATAAACCGGTCACCGTGCGGGTGCTGATGATGCCGTTGCTGGCGGACAGCGACCGGTTTTATCCGACGGCCAAGATTCTGCCGGCCGATTCGGTTCATCTGCGGGGAACCTTCGCCGGAGCAAACCGGATGATTGTGCCGCTGCAGCCATATAATCCGACAACAGACGGGGCAATAGCCATTACGCTGGCCGATAACCAGTGGGACCGCTATGTACGGGGCACGGATGCCACCGATGGTTCGTCTGTCGTTAATTACGGCAACTACGGGATTGTTTATCAGATTCCGTTCCCCTCGAAAACCGGCAGTGCTTTTTCCGCCTATCTGGCGCCACGGGGTGGGGAATATGCCGGCGCCGTCGGCATCCAGTCGCCGGACGTATACTGGAGCCCGGTGGCAACACCGCGGGGCCGGCTCAGTTACGGCCTTGACGCCAGGCGGGACTTTACCTTCCTGGGGAACTTTGACGGCGGTGTGCCGCTGGCTTTCACCTTTAGCCCGCCCGGTGGCTCCAACCTGCCGGTGCGTCTCGTTTTTCTGCCTCAGTCTTAATTGATTTGACCGGTCTGGCACAGAGGAATTTGCGGAAACAGGTTGAATTTTATACATACAATGAATCGATGCACCGGTGACTTACCGGCTTCGGCAAGCTGGCGTCCGGCTTTGCCGGTGAAAGAGGAGGGGAGACAGCATGATGCGATTTTGTCCGGCCTGCGGCGGTCGTTTGCCCCAGGGGGAAGGTATCCGGTTTTGCGTGCATTGTGGTCAGAAGCTGGCAGGGCTAATGCCGGAGGAGGACAGTTTTCTTGCGGCGGTGGCCGAGCCGGTGGATGATGTTGCCTTACCCTCTGTATCTGACCAGGCGCCGTTGATCGATGCTGTTCCTCAACACGCGTCGGCTCGCCGGCAGGTGAGGCCCCGGCGAATTGTAGTAGCTGACAAACCGGCCAGGCCGGCAGCACCAGAAACCCGGCGCGCTGCGCCTGCCGCCGGACCGGGGACGACCGATGAACAATACAGCGTAGTGCTTAAGACGATTGCCGACAAGGAGCGACTGATCGGACGGTTAAGTCAGGTATTGAGCCGGGGTACAACGGCTACGCGCATGGCCGTTGAACTGGTGCCTGGCGTGATTGCCTATAAAAACAGCGCGGCAGAGATACGTCCTGTGCTGGACATCCTGAACGGGGAAGGCCTGTATTATACTGTCATCCAGGGCGATTTTGAGATGAAACTGTCACTGCACGAACAGATACCGGACTTTGCCCGGCTGGACGGCGCCCTGCAGCAACTGCTGGCCCAGGTCCCGTCCGGCTTGTGGCTGGGAGAGACGGTACAGTTTGTCTGTGCTGAAGTGCTGTGGGAAAACGACAGTCATGTTCTGGTCGTTACCGACCAGGCACTCTATATGATCAACCAGCCGGCACTTGACCAACCGCCTGCCTGGCGGATTATCCCGTTCGCCCAATTGGCCAATGTGGCGCTGCACGCCGAAGACGAAGAACTGGAATGCCTGTTTAAAGAATACGGACGGGAAGAATGCCTGCACATTCAGGATCAGGCGGATTTGACCCAAGTATACCGATATCTGAACCATGTGTTGGCGAAATAATGGCCGGCATGGGAGGTTCTGTTTAGGAAATCTGACAGAAAAATGGCGAGGCCGGATATACTTATTTCGTTCCTGGGCAGAGGTTAGCACGGCCATCTTCTGATATTGTGTGGTCAGCGAGACTGCTTACAGGCCTTAAACAATGTCACCGTAAGTGAATAATCTAATAAAAAGCGATTTATTTTTCAAAAGATTTTTTGAAAAATAAATCGCTTTTTTTGTTAATACGACAAACCAGCAACAAATTAGAGTTGAATATTGCAAAATAATAAATATTTTTGTAGAAATACCGGATTTTATGTCGGACGAAAGTTGGAATTTTCCTGGAGGAAAATAGAAATCTATGTAAAATATAAAATTCTTGGAATTTTCTTTGAAAAAATGTAAAAAACAAATCTTTTATTCGCGGCAAATTTATAAATTGTTCTTAATTAAGGCAGATATCTATTACCTGATTTTTGAAAATGGGAACATAAGAAAAAAATTGTTTAGAGAGGCGAATTCATGTTCAAATTCATTCATTCTACCAGCGGCCGCCGCTATGCAGCATTGGCTGCACTCCTCGTATTGACCATTACTAACACCCTAACCGCTTACGCCCAGGACGACAGTCAACTGGACAAAGAAGAACTGCGGCGCCGGACACAGCAGGAAACCCAGGAACGCCAAAACCGGCAGCGACAGGCCGACAGTTTCTTGCAAAAAGACATAAAGACAACAGATGATACAACCCTACCGGAAGAAACCATCTCCTTTCCTATTCATACCGTACACTTAGAAGGCGAACGGATACAAGCTTTTTCCTGGCTGCAGGAAAAACTTAAGCAATATCAAGGCCGCCGGATTGGAATCGAAGGCATCAACCTGATTGTTAAACGCCTGACTAACGATCTGATAGCCCACGGGTATATTACCACGCGGATTGCTATCCCCGAACAGGATTTATCCCAGGGAACCCTCCGCTTAATTCTGATCCCAGGCATTATCCAAAGCATTCGTTTTGCCAGTGACGGGAAAACCGGTTACTGGCAAAATGCTTTTCCGACCCGCAGTGGTGATATCCTTAATCTCCGGGCATTGGAACAGGGTCTCGAACAGCTTAAACGGGTACCCTCCCAGGATGCCGATATGCAAATCGAACCTGGTGAAAAGCCTGGTGAAAGTAATATCGTCATCACTCTAAAACATACCAAGCCCTGGCGGTTTTCCTCCTCGCTTGACAATTCGGGCAGCCGGGCAACCGGCAAGCTGCAAGCTTCGGCTACCTTGTCGCTCGACAACCTGACCAACCAAAATGATCTTTTTTATATATCGCTTAATAATGACGCTATGGATGATGGATCTTTCCGGGGGACTAACGGCAGCAGTTTTTATTACTCGCTTCCTTATGGCTACTGGACTTTTAGCCTGTCCAACAGTACTTATGACTACCACCAGACCGTCTTAGGTACCAACCAGACCTTTCCCTATTCGGGTACCAGTCAAACTACCGAATTTAGAGCCCAGCGGCTACTGCATCGGGACCAGACCAGTAAAACAGGCGCCCAATTCCGGATCATCAAGAAAGACTCCCGCAACTATCTCAGTGATACCGAACTTCCCAACCAGCGAAAAGACGTCACGGCCGACGAACTGGCTTTAACCCATCACCAGTACTACGGCAAAACTGTCCTCGATCTGGATCTGGCCTATCGCTGGGGCGTGCCTTGGTTTGGTGCCCAGCCTGATACTGCCAGTGGAGACTCGCCAACTACCCGCTACCAATTGTGGACGCTGGACGCCAATCTGTCCACACCGCTTAAATTGGGCAAGAAAACAGGACAATATCAGATTTCTTTCCGAGCCCAGCAAACCGACGATGTGCTCTACACCTCCGATCAGTTCAGCATCGGCAACCAATATACCGTTCGGGGTTTTGACGGGGAACAAACCCTGACAGCGGAAAACGGCTGGTATGTCCGCAATGAAATAAGCCTGCCGGTTCATAACGGAAAGGAACTCTATCTGGGACTGGACTACGGACGGGTAAGCGGCCCATCCGCTCAATTCCTGGACGGCCACTCCTTAAGCGGCGCTGTACTGGGTCTGCGAGGCAGTACAGGAAGGTTCAGCTACGATGTCAATACCGGCTGGCCGCTGCACAAGCCAGCTACGCTGGAAACCTCCAGTCATCCTTTGAACTTTATGCTCAACTACCAATATTGACAGGATGCAACCTGTATTCAATAAGGAGAGTGTCTATATGCCTGCTACTGGATTTTTTACGGCGGACAAGCTGCTGCCGTTGTGGTTAAAAAAGAAAATAGCCTATGTAACCATCTTCGCATTAGTCAGCCAACCCTTAATCGTGGGGGCGGAAGCGGTAGCCGATTCCCAGGCGGCCGAAC